>CAYONK010000051.1:0-12184 GCA_964405285.1 uncultured Ardenticatenaceae bacterium | reverse complement strand
ACGCCGACCAGATCATCGTCCTGGACAAAGGGCGCATCGCCGCCAGCGGAACCCACGAAGAGTTGATGGAAGACAGCCCCATCTACGCCGAAATCTACCACTCCCAACTCGCCGAAGACGTGACGGTTGTGGATTGACGATTTCCCTCGTTCCCACGCTCTGCGTGGGAATGCCTGCCTCAACGCTCTGCGTTGTGAGCGGGCGCGGAGCGCCCTGATGGTACATTCCACGCAGAGCGTGGAACGAGTAACACCATAGCCAACGGAGTTCTTATGTTTCACCGACAAGACCAAATTTTTACGGAAGAACGGAAAGCGCGCAGCGTGAGCGCGACGCTTAAACGGCTGGGGCGCTACTTCCGTCCCTACACCTTCATTTTGCTGATCATCGCCGCTATCTTGATCGGCAGCACCTACATGCAAGTCCTGGTCCCAGACCTGACCGGGCAGCTTGTGGATTGCTACCTGACCCCGTTTGCCAGCGGAACCGCCATGCAGCAGGGCGCTCAAGCTGGCGTGGATTTGAGCCAGCTTCTGGAAGGAAGCGATGGCGCTGCTCAGACCAATTGCTGGTACGCCACGCCCAACCCATCCGCCACCGCCGAGCAGACCATTCGCGGCGTCGGCATTCTCATGCTGATCATCACCGGCCTGTATATCGGCAACGCGGTTCTCAGCGGTCTGGGCTTTTTCCTGATGAGTTGGGCCGGTTTCCACGTGCTGCGCGATTTGCGGGCGAAGGTCTTCACCCACGTGCAGCGCCTCTCCCTCGGCTACTACAGCAAGCACGAGGCGGGCGACGTGATGAGCCGCTTCACCAACGACGTGGACACCTTACAGCAGGTGATTGGCTTTGGCCTGTTGAGCGTGGTGCAGGGCGTCCTGCTCATTGTCTGGACGATTTATGTCATGCTGGAGAAAAGCATCGCCTTCGCCCTCATCAGTCTGGTGACGCTGCCGCTCATGTTCATCGCCACCCGCTGGTTTTCCAGCCAGGCGCGGAAGGCGTTCCGCGTGGCCCGCAAAGAGATCGGCTCGGTCAACGCCGACCTGCAAGAGAGCATCTCCTCGGTGCGCGAAGTGCAGGCGTTCAGCCGCGAACAGGAAAATATCGAGCAGTTCCAGGTGAGCAATGCCGCCAATCGGGACGCCAACATCCGGGCGCAGGTCTTCACCAGCGCCCTGGCCCCGACGCTGGAAGCATTGAGTTACGTCAGTCTGGCAGTGGTGGCCGGGGCGGGCGGTTTCTTCATCCTCCGTGGGCAAGATATGTTCGGCACGGCCATTTCGCTGGGGCTGATCATCACCTTCATCACCTACACGCAGCAGTTTAACCGGCCGGTGCAGCAAATCTCTGTGCTGTGGACCAATATCCAGAGCGCCATCGCCGGAGCGGAGCGCATCTTTGGCCTGCTGGATGAAAAGTTGGATGTGGTAGACAAGCCAGACGCTATTGAGATGCCGCACATTGAAGGGCATGTGCGCTTCGAGCGGGTGTGGGCGGAGTACAATCCGGGCGAGCCGGTGCTGAAGGGCATTGACATTGAAGCGAAACCGGGCGAGACCATCGCCATTGTCGGGCCGACCGGGGCGGGCAAGACGACGATCATCAATTTGCTGCCCCGTTTTTGGGACATCACCAGCGGCCGCCTGACGATTGACAGCCACGACGTGCGCGACGTGACCCGCCACAGCCTGCGCGGGCAGATGGGCATCGTGCTGCAAGACAGCTTTTTGTTTAGCGACACGGTGATGAATAATATCCGTTACGGCCGGCCCGAAGCCAGCGACGAAGAAGTGGTCGCCGCCGCCAAGTTGTCCCGCGCTCACAGCTTCATCGAACGGCTGGAAAACGGCTACCAGACCGTCTTGGGCGAGCGCGGCTCCGGCCTGAGCCAGGGGCAGCGCCAACTGCTTTCTATCGCCCGCGTGGCCCTGATTGACCCGCGCATCCTCATTCTGGACGAGGCGACGAGCAGCGTGGACACCCGCACGGAGCGGGAAATTCAGCAGGCGTTGGACCAACTGCTGGCCGGCCGCACCAGCTTCGTCATCGCCCACCGGCTGAGTACCATCCGTAACGCGGATCAGGTATTGGTCTTAAAGGACGGCGAGATTATTGAGCGGGGGACGCATCAGACATTGTTGGCGGCGAAGGGCTTCTATTATAATCTGTACATGAGCCAGTTCCGCCGCAGCGTCGCCGAAGATGGCAGCGCCGTCGAGGAAGCTATCAACGAATTAGACGCCTTCTTTGTACCAGGCGATTGAGTAAACAAGAGGTATAGCGATGACCATGCAAAATACAGAGAGCGCATCTTTGCTTCGGACAGCAGAAAAACGACTGCGGCATCTCTCTTTTGAGAGGTTGCGGGTGGCCGATGATTTTCTGGCATATCTGGAAGAACGTGAAGAAACTGAGGCCACAGAGGAATTGCTGCGGATTCCAGGTTTTCTTGACGAATTTCAGGAAGCTGCCCAACAGTTAAAAGACGGGGCCATCGTGCGTTTTTCGGATATTCGACGCCAGGATGTATGAGATTATCCTCACGCGCAAGGCGCAGCGGTTTTATGAGCAGGCACAGCCGTCCCTGGCCAAACGCCTGAACAATTGCCTCGACAGCTTGAGCGAAGACCCTTTCGCCAATCCCAGCAGCAAACCTTTGCGTGGCGCGTTGTCCGGTTATTATCGCTGTCGTATTGGTGATTGGCGTGTTGTATTTTCGGTCAACGAACTGAAAAAAGAGGTTACGATTGTTCTGATTGCCCACCGGCGTGATGTTTACCGCTGACGAACGTCTGTTGGATTTTTTGTCATTGTGAAAGCATTCTTTAACTGGCTGCGCCGGCCGGAACGGCGCATTTTCAAGGTGGGAGCCATCACCATCGCCGGGCTGGTCGGGTTGTATCTGGTTTACCAGCTTTTCCAGGCGCTCAGCTTTTTGCGGAATTGGGATGATCCGCGCAATCGCGCCTTTTTGCAGTGGGCGCGGGGGGACGAGCAGGCCCGCGCTGAGTTGATCACCACGCAGCGGGACGCCTGCCCTGGCGCCCCGGTCATTTTGCCCGGCGATGGCTTCATCGGCCTACTTTATGAAGACCCGCGTCCGCCCTATTCCAGCCGCAATCCCCATCAGGGCATTGACATTTTCAGCAGTAAGCCACCCGGCGAGACGCCGGTTTACGCGGCGTATGATGGCTATGTGACCCGCGAGGAAAGCTGGCGCAGTTCGCTGATCATCCGCGTGCCGGAAGACCCGCTACGGCCGGGAGAGCCGGTCTGGCTCTATTACACCCACATGGCGGACCGGGAGGGGAATGATTTTATCCACGTGGCGTTTCCGCCGGGGACGCGGGAGAAGTTTGTGGAGCGGGGGACGCTGTTGGGCTATATGGGGGATTATAATGGCAATTCGCCGCGCGCGGTCTGGGTGCATTTGCACTTTTCGTTGGTGAAGGATGATGGCAACGGCCGTTACGCCAACGAACTCGACTTCAACAACACCCTGGACCCATCGCCCTACCTGGGGATGATGGTGAATTATCGGTGCGGAACGGCCGTTGTCACCTGCACGCCCGATCCCATCTGCCCAGGGTGAACCGCTTGAAGAGGGTTAAGCCAATTCCCGCACATGTTCGACGAGCTTTTCTTGCAGCCACAGGTTCACCAATGTCTCAACCTGCACGCCTCGTTTGTGCGATTGTTCTTCAATAGCGGCGAACAGGGCTATCTCAATCGGCACAGCGCGGGCAATTTCAAAATGAACGTCAGGCGCGTCGCTATCATCGAAATCAGTGAAATCATGGGTGTCCCAAAATTCACCGATTTTCTCGTCACTGTCGGCTTGAGAAACGCTGCTTAGTTTATTTGCGTCCATGTTTGACTTCGAGCTTCTCTTCGATATGCTTTGGGCAGACGATTGAATCAATTTGCATTTCTATAAGTATAGCATTGAGTCAGCGCGTCAGAAAATGTTACTTATGTTGTCTGATTGCTGCTGCGAATGGAGCCAACATGAAACAATTCCCTCGACGCTACTACCAAAGTTTTCGCCAGCTAGGCGGCGACCTGCTCTGGCCGCTGCGCCATCGGACGCAACTACGGGCGGCGATGGGCGGCGGCCTCGTCTCGTTCCCCTTTCGGGAGCGGTTGATGTTGGCGGTAACGGCCGTTAACGACTGCCGCTACTGCGCCTACTTCCACGCCAAAGAGGGGCTGCGCGCCAACCTCTCTGAGGCGGAAATCCGCCAGATGCTCGAAGGCGAACTGAGCCACGCCCCCGCCGAGGAGCTGCCCGCCCTGCTCTACGCCCAACATTGGGCCGAAAGCGACGGCCGTCCCGACTCCGCCGCCCGGCATAACCTGATCGAAACCTATGGCCAGGAGAAAGCCGAAGCCATTGAAGTCGTCCTGCGGCTGATCCGCACCGGCAACCTGGGCGGCAACACCGTGGACTATCTACTCTACCGCCTCTCCTTTGGCCGGGTGGATGATGGGATGCGGCTGTTGGCGAGTGGGCGGGGGTAGGAAAACGGCCGTTTCCCCCATTTACCCCTTCCCCCTCCAACCTGATACAATTACCCCAATCAACCTAAACCCAACCGACTAGCCGACTAGCCGAACACTCGACTACTCGACTACTCGACCAACGACTACACGACTACCCTTGAAAAACCGCACCCTCTGGCTCGGCGTTGCCATTCTCATCAGCGCCATCTTTCTCTGGATCGCCCTCGACGGGCTGGAACTGGCCGAAGTCTGGGCCGACATCCGCGCCGCCAACTACTGGTGGCTGCTGCCCAGCGTCGCCGTCTACTTCGTCGCCGTCTGGGCGCGCACCTGGCGCTGGGACTACATGCTGCGCCCCCTCAAACACATCCCCGTGCGCCGCCTCTTCCCCGTCGTCGTCATTGGCTACATGGGCAACAACGTCTACCCCTTCCGCGCCGGCGAAGTGCTGCGCTCCTACGTCCTCTACCGCCGCGAAGAAGTGCCGATGAGCGCCAGTCTGGCCACCGTCATCGTTGAGCGCGTGTTTGATGGGCTGGTCATGCTGATTTTCGTCTTCGCCGCCCTGCCATTTAGCCCCATCCCCGGCGACAACACCACCGTCCGCGCCACCGTCATCTTCGCCAGCATCGCCTTCTTCATCGCCCTGGTCATCTTCTTCGCCCTGGCGGCCATGCCGGAGCGCTTCTACCGATTGGTTGATTGGGGATTGGGCCTGTTTGGCCCATTACTCAGTGAACAGCGCCGCGCTGCCATCCTCGGCATCTTGCAACGCTTCCTCAGCGGCCTCGAATCGCTGCGCAGCTTCCGCAACGTCTTGATGATCTTCTTCACCTCGATCATCATCTGGTTGCTGGAAACGGTAAAATACTGGTTTGTGATGCACGCCTTCGACTTCGAGGTGACCTTCTTCGCCCTGATGTTGATGAATGGCGTGGTTAATCTGGCGACGACGCTGCCCTCCGCCCCCGGTTATGTGGGTACGTTTGACACGCCGGGCATCGAAGCGCTGAAATTGTATGGCGTCCCGGCCAACACGGCCGCCGCCTATACCCTGGTGCTGCACGCCGCCCTCTGGTTCCCCATCACCATTTTGGGCTTCTATTACATGGTGAAAGAGGGGCTGCGTTGGGCGGATATTGGCAAGGCGGCGGAGATGAAACAGTCAACAGTCAACAGTGAACAGTGAACGGATAACGAAGGAAAAGTATGCAAATTGCGATTATTGGGGCCGGGATTGCCGGTCTGGCGGCGGCGTATGATTTATTGGCCGCCGGGCATGAGGTAACGCTATACGAAGCGAAGGACCATACGGGCGGGTTGGCGGCCGGTTTTCAGGATGAAAACTGGGAGTGGCCGTTGGAGAAGTTTTACCATCACCTGTTCAAGTCGGACGCGGCCATCATTCAACTGGTGGAGGAGTTGGGTTTTAGCGATAAGCTCTTCTTCCCGCGCCCGACGACTTCGGTAATATATCAAGGCGAGATTGTGCCGTTTGATTCGCCCTGGCGCTGGATTACCTTCCCCGGCTTTAACTTGCTGGATGTGGCCCGCTTTGGCCTGGTGAGCGCCTATTTGCGCTTTAGCAAGCCGTGGCGCACATTGGAGCAAGAAACGGCCGACGCCTGGCTGCGCCGCTGGTATGGCGACAAAATCTACGAGACGACCTGGCGGCCGCTGCTCATCGGTAAGTTTGGGCCGTATTACCAGGAGGTGAATATGGCCTGGATGTGGGCGCGGCTGCACGTGCGCAGCCCGCAGCTCGGCTATTTTGTCGGCGGTTTTCAGGCGTTTATTGACCGGCTGACGGAAGCGGTGCGGGAGCGCGGCGGGCAGATTTTGCTGGAAACGGCCGTTCACCGCATCATCCCCGAAGGAAACGGCCGTTTCACCCTCCAAACCCCCGCCAGCCAGACCAGCTACGATCAAGTCCTGGCCACCACCTCCCCCGGTCTGCTCAGCCGGCTGGCTCCCGACCTGCCCCCCGACTACCTGGGGCAGCTGCTTAACCTGAAAAGCATGGGCGCAGTGGTGCTGACGTTGGCCTTGAAACGGCCGTTGCTCCCCGACGGCCTCACCTACTGGCTCAACATCCCGGCCAACTCCCCCGACAAAAGCCAGAGCGGCATCCCCTTCCTGGCCCTGGTCGAACACACCAACTACATCAGCCCGGAACATTACGGCGGCGACCACATCATCTACTGCGGCGACTACATCACCCCCGACCACCCCTACTTCCAGATGAGCCACGCCGAGATCGAAGAACTGTTCACCAGCGTCCTGAGCCAATTCAACCCCGAATTCCAGCCCGATTGGGTGCGGAAAAGCTGGCTCTCCCGCGAAAAATACGCCCAGCCCGTCCCCCTGCTCAACCATTCCGCCCACATCCCGGCCATCCAGACCCCGCTGCCCGGCCTCTATTTCGCCAGCATGAGCCAGGTCTACCCCTGGGACCGGGGGACGAACTACGCTGTGGAAATCGGCCGGAAGGCGGCCAGGTTGATGGGAGGGGAGGTTGGTTAGGTTGGTTAGGTTGGTTGAGTTGGTTGGATTACCAACAAACCATCAAACCCTTCCCCAACCGGCGGGCAAGCGTACAGATTAAGTACCAATGTAAGATGGTCAAACTAAGGTAAATCGCGTATCTTTGACACGAATGGCACATGTCAGTTCAATAGCTCGTAAAAAACAAAACGGGGACACCACGAAGCACAATCTACACCTTTACCGCAAAGCGACAAAAAATCTGTGTTCATCTGTGTGCATCTGTCCCCCATCTTAAGGAGTGTTTCTGATGAAAATTATCGTTGTTGGTACTGGTTTCGTGGGGCTGCCCCACGCGGCCGTTTTGTCCGAATATGGCCACGAAGTTTGGGCCTATGACATTGACGAAAAGCGCATCAACGCCTACAAAACCGGCGACGCGGCGCAAATCGAGCGGTACGTCAACGAACCTGGCCTGGCGGCGGCCATCGCCGAAAACAAAGACCGCTACCTCTTCTTCACCACCGACATCACCGATCTGGCCGAAGGGACCGACATCTTCTTCTTCTGCCTCAACACCCCGCCCAACCGCGACGGCTCCACCGACATGAGCTACTATCTCAACGCCGCCCACACCGTCGCCGACCTGCTGGCCAATCGGCAAGATAAAAAGCGGGTGGTCCTGGTGAACAAAAGCACCGTGCCCGTCGGCACCGCCCGCCTGCTGCAAAATGTGATGGAGCAGCACGGGGTGGAGAACTTCGGCGTCGCCTCCAACCCGGAATTTCTGGCCCAGGGCAATGCCATTGACGGCTCGCGCAAGCCAGACCGCGTCGTCGTCGGCGCGGACACCGAGGAAGATTTCGTTCTGTTGCGCCGCATCTACTCCCACTTCGTCAACCACGTGCGTATCCGCTACCTGGAAACCACCCCGGAAACATCTGAAGCGATCAAGTACACCGGCAACACCCTGCTGCTCACCTACATCTCCTTCTGGAATGGCGTGGGCGGCCGGCTGGCGGAAGCCTTCCCCAACATCCGCATGGAAGATTTGAAGATTGGCGTCACGTCTGATTCGCGCATTAGCACCTGGGGATCTTATGTGAGCAATGGGGCCGGGGGGAGCTGCTTCGGCAAGGATATTCAGTCGTTGATCTACCAGTTGAACCAAAACGGCCGTTCCACCGACCTCCTCCAGGCCGTCTACAACATCAACGAATACCAGAAAACCTATTTGGTAGACCGGGCCGTCCACGAAGCCGGTTTCAGCTTCAACAACAAGCGCGTCGCCCTGCTGGGCCTGGCCTTCAAAAAACGGACCAACGACATGCGCGACTCGGCCGCCCTCAAAGCTGTCGAAGCGCTGTTAGGGCGCGGCGTGGCCGAAATCCGCGCCTATGACCCCTTAGCCGCCACTGCCGCCCAGGAATACTGGCTCAACCCGGAGAAAAACCACCTCTACGAACGCATCAGCTACCACAAGACAGCCAAAGCGGCCATCGAAGGCAGCGACGCCGTCTTCATCTCCACCGACTGGGAAGAGTTCCGCGGCGTCTCCCGCACCATCGAGACCACCGTGCAGCCACCTTATCTGGTGATAGACGGCCGTCGCATGATCGCCGACTTCACCTCCCTGGTCGAGAAAGGGTACGACTACCTGCCCGTCGGCGGGACGCTTCTGAGAGGGAGCAGCAAACCAGCCGCCAGCCCCAACGGACAGGCTGAAGAAAAACTCCCCGAATTACGCACCGCGTAAAGTAGAAATACTGCCTTTTGCCAAATCAGCAGTTACAATTATTATCTCCCCGCCTACGTAGGGCAGAACTACGTTAGGCGGGGAGGGCAAAGGCTGCGCACAAGAAATCACAAAATCCTGAAGAGCCAGAATTGAGGCTGCGCCGTCATGTTGAGCGGAGTCTTCAAAGGGAAACATCCCCTTCCCCTTACAGCGGGAGACCTATTTTCGTTATAGCAACAGCAGCAAAACAAAGATCAACGCCACCAGTATTATTATCAACATAAGTAGTAAGAAAAACCCGTACGTATCCGCAGACTTTGTCTGGGGGGAACCTGCCTGGGACGGGAACGTCTGGCCATCCAGGGTAAATTTATCCTGCTCAGAACCGCCCATTTCCATTAACCAGTCTGGTTGAGTATTTCTCATATCGTGAGAGGGGTGGGCCTCTTCTGCTTTTAGCTCTAACCACTGCATCATACGGTCTGGATCAGACTCAGCTAAGGCATCTTCAAGTTTGACCAATTCTCCGGGTGATTTGGGCGGCGGATCAACGCGATTCCACCAGACCACGAAAATAAACGAGAGGATGATCCCACCCCAGCTCATGATGTTAATAGCCAACGCATCTTCCAGCAACCGCATCCATACAAAAGGCATGACCAGAGCAGCGATAATGACGATGACCCCACGCTTTGTCATCCAGCCCAAAATAAGCCCAGCACCGGCGAGCATGGGACCGAAACAAACCAGTTCATACATGCGGTCTGTGCCCTGATAATAGGTTGGCATGGAAAGAAAGAGCAAAAATGTTGAAGCCGCACCAACAAATCCCCAGGGTAAACCGTCCCACTGTTCGCGGCTCTTTTGTGGATAGGGGCTGTTGGCTAATAAACCCAATAGGATGATGATCATTCCGCTAAAAATGAGGATGTCGCCCCAACAAAACAAAAGGGGAACCCAAGGAGAAACCATCGCTGCAATGAACGTCAACAGCATCATTCCGATGAGCGCGAGTGTGGCCAACAGCAGCGCTTTGCCCCATTGCTTCCTGTAAGAGACCTTAACAGTAGACATAAAACACCTCAGTGGTTCAAGCGCCAATCGAGGGCGGTGTGCCGCTCGGCCGTTTTGTCGTTCTTCACGGCGATAGCGATGGCCCGGCGCGTACCGATGAGGATGGCCAGCTTTTTGGCGCGGGTAACGGCCGTGTACAACAAATTGCGTTGCAACATCATGTAATGCTGCGTCAGCACCGGGATGACCACGCAGGGATACTCCGCCCCCTGGCTCTTGTGGACGGAGACGGCGAAGGCGTGGACCAGCTCGTCCGCCTCTAAAAAGTCGTAGACGACCGGCGCCCCATCTATGCTGATGGTGAGGGTTTGTTGGATGGGGTCAACGGCCGTTATCCTCCCAATATCCCCGTTATACACATTCTTGTCGTAATTATTCACCGTCTGCATCACCTTGTCGCCGGCGCGGAACACCCGCCCGCCCAGGCGACGCTCCCCCTTCTTGCCACCCGGCGGGTTAAGGCGGCTTTGCAGCAGCAGATTGAGATTGTTCACCCCCACGCTGCCGTTGTACATCGGCGCGAGAACCTGGATATCGTCCACCGGGTCGAAGCCGAACTTGAGCGGCACACGCTTCTCCACCACGTCGGCCAATAGCTCCGCCGCCTCGTCCGGCTCCTCTTTGATGAAGATGAAGAAGTCGGCCTTTGGGCCGCCCGGCTGCTCCTCGGCCGTTTGCGGCAAAAGCCCCTGGTTGATGCGGTGGGCGTTGCTGATGATCAGCGAACTGGCGGCCTGACGGAAGATGACTTCCAGCCGGGTCACCGGGACGGCTTCGGAGGCGATCAGATCGCGCAGCACGTCGCCCGCGCCGACGCTCGGCAATTGGTCCACGTCGCCCACCAGCAGCAGGTGGCTGTCTGGGCTGATGGCTTTGAGCAGGTTGTTGGCCAACACCAGGTCGAGCATGGAGGCTTCGTCTATGATCACCATGTCTACATCCAACGGCCGTTCCTCATTCCGCCCAAACCCCTCCCCAGGCTTAAACTCCAGCAGGCGATGGATGGTCTTCGCTTCGCGGCCGGTCACTTCGGCCAGCCGCTTGGCCGCCCGGCCGGTGGGCGAGGCCAGGGCGTAGCTGCGCCGGTTGGCGTCTAGCACGTCGAGCAGGTGGCGCAGGGTGGTGCTTTTGCCCGTGCCTGGCCCGCCGGTGAGGATGGTGACTTTGTGGGAAACGGCCGTTTTCACCGCCTCCATCTGCTGCCCCGTCAACTGAATTGACGATTGACGATTGACAATTGACGATTGACAATTCCCCAATCGGCTCGACCGGTGGCCGATCATCCGCTTCACCCGCTGCGTGACGCCAATTTCCGAGAAGTAAAACGGCGTCAGGTACACCGCCCGCTCCTCCCTAACAACCGGCAACCCGCCACCGGCCACCCCATATTGAATCGTCTCCCGCCGGATGAAATCGCTTTTTTCTAGGGAGTCTATAACGGCCGTTACCTTCCCCTGTTCCAGCCCCAAAATCTCCGCCGCCTCCGGCTCCAACGCCTCCTGCGGCATATAGACGTGCCCCTCCTCCGCCATCCGGTTCAGCGTGTAAGCCACCCCCGCCTCAATCCGCCCCGGATCATCCGCCGCCAGACCGAGCGCCTGGGCGATTTTATCGGCCGTCTTAAAGCCGATGCCATGCACGTCGGCCACCAATCGGTAGGGCGTATTCTGCACCACCGCCAGCGACGTATCACCATACTTCTTATAAATTTTCGTCGCCAGGGTGGTAGAAACGCCATGCGATTGCAGGAAAATCATCACATCCTTAATCGCCCGCTGCTGCTCCCACGATTTGCTGATGCTCTCGACTCGCTTCTGGCCGATGCCCAGCACCCGCAGCAACTTCTCCGGTTTTTCCTCGATGACATCCAGCGTCTCTTCGCCGAAGCGGTCCACAATGCGCTCGGCCATCACCGGCCCCACCCCGCGAATCATACCGGAGCCGAGGTAGCGTTTGATGCCTTCGGTCGTCGCTGGCAGAGATTGTTCGCAAAAGTCGGCCTGGAACTGGCGGCCGTGTTTGGCGTGACTGGACCAACGGCCGTTCAACTTCAACCACTCCCCCGGCTGCACCTCCGGCAAATTGCCCACCACCGTGATCAGCGCGTCGGCTCCGGAGGCGTACTTAAACGGCAGCATTCCCCGCGTATCCGGCTTCAGGCGGATAACCGAGTAACCATTCTCCTCATTGTAATAGGTGATACGCTCCACCGAGCCGCTGATTTGTGCTTGCTCATTCATAAGCCGTATTGTACAACAAAGCCCGGTTTCGCTCTGAAACCGGGCTTTGTTCAAGTTGTTGCCAACGAATAAATGGTTACGGAGTTGGCTGCCAACCGGCGATTTGCGCCATCAGCACCCAAAACGCCTTCGCCACCCG
>CAYONK010000050.1:0-12206 GCA_964405285.1 uncultured Ardenticatenaceae bacterium | reverse complement strand
CCACATCAGCCTCTCCGGCAACCATGATTGGGCCGTACTCGGCAAATTAGACATCCAAAATTTCAACCGTGAGGCCCAGATCGCCATCCGTTGGACCCGGCAGGCGATCAGCAGTGAAACCCACAATTATCTAAACGCCTTACCCCCTTCACTTGTCCACCCCCCCTTCACCCTGGCCCACGCCAGCCCGCGCCAGCCAGTGTGGGAATATATTCTGGATGCCTACGTGGCAGCCATCAACTTTGATCATTTTGAGACGCCCTATTGCCTGGTCGGGCACACGCACGTGCCGGTCATCTTCGCCGAAGCGGAAGATTATCACGTCACCCTGCAAAAACCAGAGTACGACGTTCCACGTTTTCTGCAAGAGCAGCGCCTGATCATCAATCCCGGCAGCGTCGGTCAGCCGCGCGATTCAGACCCCCGCGCCGCTTATAGTTTGCTAGATACGGAACAAAAGAGCTGGCTGCACAAGCGAGTCGAATACCCTGTAGCTGTTACGCAGGAAAAAATGCGCGAATATGGCATCCCGTCGCGGCTGATCAGACGGCTGGAGTTCGGCTTATAATTTGATCACCGGCGCTGATGACTGACAGGGTTGACAAACCTTTAGACCTGACGGTTCACCGCTCGGTCAAACTGGCTTAAAAGCCTGCCAGGCCTACCAGGGATTTGAGGAACGAACGGATTTGACACAAATGGTATAATGCCATAACGATCCATGATGGCAAACTTAATGATAGTCTGGCCATCTATACCGCATTCTCATCTACTCAACAGCGGAGAAAGTTTGTGCGACTCCCCCCCCATCACCTGATCACCACCCCAGCAAATTGGCAAGCGTGCCTGACCGCGCTAAAAGATGAACCTCGCATCGCTCTTGACCTGGAAGCGAACAGCATGTATGCCTACCGGGAGCGAATCTGCCTGATTCAAATCTCTATTCCTACGCAAGATTACATCATTGATCCGGTGAAAGGTCTGGACTTGAGTGGTTTGGGGGAGATAGTGATGGATGCGGCCATTGAGAAGATTTTTCACGCCGCCGAGTATGATTTGCTGCTGCTGAAGCGGGAGTATGGTTGGGAGTTGAACAATTTGTTTGATACGATGTGGGCGGCGCGTATTCTGGGATACAAACAATATGGGCTGGCGAATTTGCTGGAGAACCTGTATGGCTTGAAGTTGGATAAGCAGTACCAGAAGTCGAATTGGTGTAAACGGCCGTTATCCCCCCAACAACTCGCCTATGCCCAACACGACACCCACCACCTGTTTCAACTGCGCGACCACCTGGCCGCCGAACTGACCGCTGCCGGCCGCGACTTAGAAGCCCAGGAAATTTTTCTCAACCAGAGCCGCGTCACCCCTGGCAATCACGACTTTGACCCCAACAACTTCTGGTCTATCAACGGCGTTCAGGAATTAAACGGCCGACAGCGCGCCATCCTCAAAGCGCTCAACATCTTCCGCGACCAAGAAGCGCAGCGCCGCGACCAACCGCTATTTAAAGTCTTCGGCGACCGCACCCTGTTGGAGTTAGCCCAACACAGCCCCAAACGCCTGGACGATTTACGCCAGGTCTACGGCATGTCTACCGGCCAGATCAGGCGCTACGGTCGGCAGCTCCTGCATGTCATCCAGGAGAGCCAGGGCGCGCCCGTGCCCGATCAACCGCAGCGCCCCAGTCGTCCCCCCGACGAGGTGCTAAATCGCTACGAAAAGCTGCACACCTGGCGCAAACTTTGCGCCCAAAAACGGGGGGTCGAGTCAGACGTCATTCTCAGCCGCGAGGCGCTTTGGGTCATCGCCCGGCGCAACCCGCGCAGCATCACCGAACTGGCCCAGCTAGATGGCATGAGCCAGTGGCGCTGCCAGACCTATGGTGATGAAATTATCAAACTACTAAGCAACCGACGGTCATAACCGAGCGGAAAAAAGGAACCCCGGTATGGAAATTCAATTTCATGGCGCAGTGCGCACTGTAACAGGTTCACAACATCTCGTGTCGGTAAACGGCCGTCGCATCTTGCTCGATTGTGGCCTCTATCAGGGTTCCCGCAACGAAAGTTACCGGCGCAACCAAAACCTGCCATTCGACGCCAGCCAGATAGACGCCCTCGTCCTCTCCCACGCCCACATAGACCACAGCGGCAACGTGCCCAATTTGGTCAAGAGCGGCTTCACCGGAGACATCCTCTGCACCTACGCCACCCGCGACCTCTGCTCGCTGATGCTGCGCGACAGCGCCAAAATCCAAAGCTACGACATCCAATATCTGAACAAAAAACGCGCCCGGCAAAAACAGCCCTTGCTGGAACCCATCTACACCATGTTCGATGTGGTCGAAAGTCTGAAACAGTTCATCGGCATCGGTTACGGCCGGCCCTACCGTCTTTTCCCCGGTATCACCATCACCTTCTACGATGCGGGGCATATCCTCGGCTCGGCCATTGTCGCTTTGGATGTGGAAGATGAGGCAACCGGGCGAGATGTACGGCTAGTCTTCACCGGCGATCTCGGCCGGCCGGACCGACCCATCTTGCGCGATCCGGAGTTTCTAGACCGCGCCGACATACTGATCATCGAAAGCACCTATGGCAACCGCCTCCATCCCCAGACCGAAGACGCCAGCAAACGCCTGGCGCATATCATCAACGAAACTTACCAGCGCGGCGGCAAACTGATCGTCCCCGCCTTCGCCGTCGGCCGAACTCAGGAACTGGTTTATCGCATCCATCAGTTAACTGAGACCCGCGACATCCCGCCCAACCTGCAAATCTTTGTAGACAGTCCGATGGCCATAGACGCCACCGGCATCTACCGGCTGCACCCGGAAGCCTACGACAGCGAAATTGCCGACTTCATCCTGGAAAACACAGGTGGCGATCCCTTTGGCTTCGAGATGATGCGCTACACCCGCTCCGTTGGGCAGTCTAAAGAGCTGAACTTCTTGCGCGAACCGGCCGTGATCATCAGCGCCAGCGGCATGGCCGAAGCCGGCCGCATCCTCCACCACCTAAAAAACAACGTCGAAGACCCACGCAACACCATCCTCATCGTCGGCTGGCAGGCTCCGGACACGCTCGGCCGTCGGCTGGTCGAGCGCGTCTCCCAGGTAAAAATTTTTGGCGAACCCTACGAACTCAAGGCGAGGGTAGAAACCATCAACGGCTTTAGCGCCCACGCTGATCGCGCCGAATTATTGGAATGGACCGGGCGGTTACACAAACGGCCGCAACACACCTTCATCGTCCATGGGGAAGAGGAGGCGTCATTCGCCTTCGCCGAGGCACTGCAACGCGAACAGGGTTTTGCCAACGTATTTGTGCCAGAATTAGGCCAAACGTTTTCGCTGTAAATTCAGCTTTCAATGCAACAACGGTAACAATCATTCTCCAAGAGTTTGTTCAGAGACTGGAGATTATTGGAGATCTGGTTGACTGACAAACCTCAGATTTTCACCGCAGAGAACGCGGAGATTTTCTCTGGTACAACCTCCGCGTTCTCCACAGTTAGATAAGTTTTGTCAGTCAATAAGGATTGGAGGCTGGAAATCTCTAATCTCCTGTCTCCAATCCCCCAGTCGAATGAGGGGTTAACAGTGAGCGGCCCCTAAGCGTTACGCGACGAAACCCGTCTCATAGCCCAAGATTCCTATCCCCTTGCAGCGGTCATGTTTGTTATAGTTTGATCACGCAATGTCACCACCCAAGTGATTATGCTGCATAAAAACTGGCGCACGGATAGAAAATAAGGCTGTAACTCATGATACTGAATGCGACGGCGAACCCCACATTACACCAGACCCGGTATAAAGAATTACTCAAAACAGAAGTCGCTGACTTACGCCAGCGCTTGTTGGCGCTTGGTGTTTGGCCGGAGGCCGGCGATGAATTCCTGGCGTTGCTGCCAGGATCACGTTGGCATTCGCCGCCGCCGCTGGATGAGGACAACCAATGGGTCTTTCACGTCGCCCGTGACGCGCTGGGAGGGCAAGATATTGGAGCAAAGTACCCGGCTTTCTTCCAGAAGCTCATCACAAATCCGACTTTGCGGCAGGCATTTCTGGAAGAATTGGACCGGTTGCCAGGCAACGCCAATGGCATATTGAAGCAGCAATAACGACTGTTTTCCGGCAGAAACCTGCCGTTCAGACCTTATTAGTTGTTGGGTCTTTCGGATCTCGTGGGGCTTTTAAGCGTGTCATGCTGAACAAAGTGAAGCATCCCGGAGGCGTCGGGATTCTTCGCTTTACTCAGAATGACAAAAACCCACGACATATGGAACGGGCCGTCACCAATTGTGGTGACGGCCCGTGTTTTTATTAGATGACAGCCAGTTCTCTGCCAACCTTTTGGAAAATCTCCAGCGCCTCTTCCAGGTCTGCGGGGCTGTGGGCGGCGGAATTCATCACGCGGATACGGGCTTTACCCTGGGGGACGGTGGGGTAGCCGATGGCCATAGCGAACACGCCTTCCTCGAAGAGGCGTCGGCTGAAGGTTTGGGCCAGTTTGGCGTCGCCGAGCATGAGGGGGATGATGGGGGTCTGACTGTGGCCGGTATTGAAGCCGAAGGTTTGCAGGGCTTCTTTGAGCAGGCGGGCGTTGGCCCAGAGCTTGTCTACCAGTTCGGTGGACTCTTGCAGGAGGCTGACGGCTTCCAGGCAGGCCCCAACGTCGGGGACGGTCATGGCGCTGGAGAAGAGGAACGGCCGTCCCCGCTGCCGCAGCCAATCAATAATTTCCGGCCGGCCGGCCACTAACCCGCCAACCACGCCGAACGCCTTGCTGAGCGTGCCGACTTCCACGTCTACCCGGCCGTGCAATCCAAAATGGTCTACAATGCCCCGGCCGCCTTCGCCCAGCACCCCTTCGCCGTGCGCGTCGTCTACCATGAGCAGGATGTCGTGTTCGTTAGCCAGGTCGCAGATTTTGTCCAGCGGGGCGATGTCGCCATCCATACTGAAAACGCCGTCGGTGATGATGAGACGGCGATTGTAGCCGGTAGTCTCGTTGATTTTACGGCGCAGATCGTCCACGTCGTTGTGGGCGTAGCGGACGATGTCGGCGCGGCTGAGGCGGGAGCCATCTATGATGCTGGCGTGGTTGAGTTCGTCGGAGAAGATGACGTCGCCGCGCCCGACGAGGGCGGGGATGGTGGCCAGGTTGGCGGCGAAGCCGCTCTGGAAGGTGATGCAGGCGGGGGCGCGTTTGAATTCGCGCAGCCGTTCTTCCAGTTCGACGTGCAGGGACATGGTTCCGGCGATGGAGCGGACCGCGCCGGGGCCGATGCCGTACTCGTCTATGGCGCGTTGGGCGGCCTGGCGCAGGCGAGGGTGGTTGGCCAGACCGAGGTAGTTGTTGGCGCAGAAGTTGAGGAGGTAACGGCCGTCTATCTTCACCCGCGCATCCATCGGCGAATCTATGGTGCGGATGGTGTTGAACAGGCCTGCTTCTTTCAGGCTGCTGATTTCTTCATTAATCCAGGCGGTTCTTGTGTTGCTCATGGGATCTCCTTGTTTACATGGCTGTGGGAAAATCGAAAAATTGGGTTTCCAGGCCAAATCGCCCGGCCAGGTGGCGGCCTAGCGCTTGCACGCCAACGGTTTCGGTGGCGTAATGGCCGGCGTAAATGACGTTCAGGCCGTGATCGGCGGCGGCCCAAAAGTTGGCGTGGGAAGTTTCGCCGGTGAGCAGGGTATCGCAACCGAGGTCTTTGGCGGCGCTGACCTGGTCGGCGCCGAAGCCGGAGAGGATGGCGACTTGGCGGACTTCGGCCGGGCCGTGCGCCAGGACGCGGGCGGTGGTGCGGAGTTGGCGTTCAATGTTGCTGGCGAATTGGTGGAGGGGGGTAACGGCCGTTATCTCCCCATACACCCCAATCGGCATTCCCATCGGGGCGCACCACCAGCCAGCCACAGCCACGTCAAGCAAGCGGGCCAATTCCGCATTGTTCCCCACTTCCGGGTGGCCGTCCAGGGCCAGGTGAGCAGCGTAGAGGTGGATGTCGTGCCGCAGCAGCAGGCGCACGCGCTGCCCCAGCGGCCCGGCAAGCCGCTCCACGCTGCGCCACAAAATCCCATGGTGGACCAACAGCATCTCTGCGCCCCATTCGGCCGCGGCCGCTACGATCGCTGGCGAAACATCCACAGACAGAGCCACTTTGCCGATTGTGGGTCGGGCCGCCTCCACTTGCAAGCCCTGTGGGCCGTAATCTTTAAATTCCGCCAGGCGAAGATACTCATCCAGGTAAGCGATCAATTCATCTTTGACTACCATCATTTACCCTCTCTTAACGAATTCTTAACCGGTTCAGCTCTTGTCTGGGATTGACGCCGCTTTTTATCCCTTGTATACTGCTTTCGTCATGAGTCAAGAGGACCTTTTGCATGAGCCGGTTCTCATGCTGAACGTGAACTTTGAACCCCTACACGTCTGCAACACGAAACGAGCGCTGGCGCTGGTTTTGGCTGGTAAAGCGGAGATCGTTTTGAATGGACGTGGTTATTTGCGCAGCAGCAGCCAGGAGTTTGAAATCCCCTCGGTCATCAAATTAAGCTATATGATTAAGCGCCCCCGCCCGCGCATTTCTTTGTCGAAGCGGGAGATTTTGCGGCGCGATGATCACACTTGCCAATACTGCGGCCGAAAATCGCGGCAGTTGACGATTGATCACGTGATCCCGCGTCGTCTGGGCGGGCCACATTCCTGGGAGAATCTGGTGGCTGCGTGCCCGTCTTGCAACCGGCTGAAAGGGGGGAAAATGCCGGACGAGATCAGCATGACGCTGCCTACGAAGCCGGCGGAACCGAACGCAACGGCCGTTTACCGCTTTGGCGCCCATTTGGAACAACGCCAGGAATGGGCCGAGTTTATCGAGGGTTGGTAACGTCGCGTCCGGCTGCATTCGCATCGGCCAGGGCGATAATCTTGTCCAACCCCTGGTCAATGATGCCGCTCAGGTCTTTGACCATTAACTCGTAGGCTTCGCGAGAACGGCCGTAGGGATCACTGATGCTATACCCCCGGTCAACCATTTCGCTAAACAAGTAGACCTTGTCAGCCCACATCGGGAACTCCGCTTTTAGCGCTTCTGCGTGCCCCTGCTCCATACACAATAGCAAATCAGCCGTTGCCAGATGCTTCCCTTCAATCATCTGCGCCTGATGGTCGTTAATGTCCAACCCTTCCTCGGCCATCAACTCCACGCTATATTGTGAAGCGCCCCGTTTTTCGAGCGCCCAAGTTCCGGCTGAACTGATCACCCAATCCCCCAGGCCACGCTTCTGCAAGCGATCCTTCAACAGGGCCGCGCCGACCGGCGAGCGGCAGATATTTGCCGTGCAAACAACCAGGATATGCGCCATAGTTCGTAAAAACAAACCTCCCGCGAACGCCAAACGTTCGCGGGAGGCAAACTCTCACCTGCTAGTCCAGATCTGGCTGCAACAAGCCATAATTTCCATCACGGCGACGGTACAGCACGTTGATCCCTTCCTCTTCCGCATTGAAGAAGACAAAGAAATCATGCCCCAACAACTCCATCTGTTCGATGGCTTCTTCCGTAGGCATCGGCTGAAGAGGGAAGCGCTTGTAGCGCACAATCATCTGCTCACCGCTCTCTTCCTCTTCCTCAGCCAGTGGCAGCGGTTCGCCAACCCATGGCTCTTCCATGCCAGCGCCACGCCAACGGCGTTGCCGCTTGCCCCGATAACGGTTAATCTGGCGGTAGAGTTTGTCCACCACGGCGTCAATCGCAGCGAACATATCGCTGCTGCGCTCTTCGGCGCGCAGGATTGTGCCTCGATCGTCCCGGATGGTGATTTGCGCGACTTGCCGCTCTACGGCGCTGCGGGCATTTTCTGTGCTTAAATCCACGCTAATTTCGGTTAAATTGGGCATGTAGCGATCCAATCGTCCCGCTTTTTTTGCCACATAATTTTCCAATCGTTGCGTAATTTCCAGGTTGTTACCATGTATTGAAACGTCCACCATCTCAGTTTCTCCTCGGGTTTGATGTAACTAAGCCCTATTATTATCCCACTACTATGTGGCCCGTGCCACACAATAGGCTGATACGCTTGCAGCACCGGCTGCTAACAGCACCTCTGCCACCGCTGACAAGGTGGACCCGGTTGTACAGACGTCGTCCACCAACAGGATGTGGCGACCAACCAGGCCCTCTGTGCTTATGATGGTAAAAGCATCTTGCACATTGGCGCGCCGTTCTACCGCATTCAGCCCCACCTGGGGCGGCGTCGCTCTTGTCCGTCGTAGCGATTGTGTGTCTTGCGGCAGATCCAGGCGTTGGCAAAACCGCTTCACCAGCAATTCGGATTGATTGTAGCCTCTTTTTCTTTGGCGCTGCGAATGCAGCGGGACCGGTATCACCAGGTCCACGTGGCTTTGCCAACGTGACCAGGCGGTAACCATTATATCGGCCAATGGCTGGGCCAGGGCAAATAAGCCATTGTACTTCATTTGGTGAATGACGTTGGGGATGAAGCCTTCAAAGACGACGGCAGCGCGAATTGTCTGTAAGGGGAGGGGGTGATTGGAGCAAACAGCGCAGCTTGCGGCCGGTTCTGGCAAAATTCGGCCGCAAGCCGGGCATATTGGCTCATTTACCCATGGGGTATTTGTCTGGCAATTTTGGCAGAGAAGTTCCCCCTCTTTCCGGCAGTTGATACAAACGGGGGGAAAGATCAGATTAAGAAGATCGTCAGTCAGACTCCTGACTTGCGTAAGCCAGGACGCAGAGGACATATTGTTTCTCCGATTGATAAGGAGCGAGTATTGGATAGTTGTGTTCGTTGGCAGCCGCGTCTTGGGGTTGAACGGCCGTTGTGTCCATTACTCCAAACCGCGTCAGCATATTGCTTGCACCAGATCAGCTCGCTACCATTACCCGGTTATACCCCTCAGGGCATCGCTGCGGGCGACCTGAATACCTGCCGGTCCCAATAGAACGATGAAGATTGACGGGAAAATCAAGAACACCAGAGGAAAAGTCATCTTAACCGGCGCTTGTTGTGCCCGCTCTTCTGCGCGCTGGCGACGGCGCACCCGCATCTGCTCCGATTGAATACGCAAAACTTTACCGATACCCACCCCTAATTGCTCCGCCTGCAAAATGGCAGCGATAAAACTGGTTACGTCGGGCACGTCGGTGCGGTCAGCCATATCTTTCATCGCCTGTCTACGCGATTTACCAAGCTGCATCTCGTAGATAACGCGGCCAAACTCTGTAGAGAGCGGGTCGTCCCACTTTTCGGCCACTTTTTGCATGGCGGCGTTGAAGGTAAGGCCGGCATCTACACAAATCGTCATCAGGTCGAGCGCATCTGGCAACTTTTTGATGATGGCTTGCTTTCGCCGATCAATAATCGAGCGTAAGAACATCGCCGGTAAGAAATTGCCCATGGCAGCGCCACCCAGAGTATAAAGAAGCTGCCTGGAAATGGGGGCATCGTTTCGCGCCATCATCAAGAAGAGCAAACCGCCTAACACAATGGTGGCAACTCCACGCAAAATCCAAAACCCGGAAGCTGACATGTTACGCGGGTTACCAGCCAACTCCAGTTGGCGGGTGGTTCTGTCTAGCGTAGTTTGTGGTGTGAACCGGGTGACAAAATCGCTGATCTTTCGGATGATGGGGACAAAGATGCGATCCGAAATGGGTAAGGAAAGCTCAATGTCTTCGTAGGAAACCAATTCTTCGCGAGCAGCGAATTCGTCAATCCGTGCTGACAAGGGGTCGGCCTCTGCCCGGCGGAGGAGGAAGATGCTGGCTACGATGAGGATGACGGCCACAACCGCTACGATAAGTAATAAGAGCATCGTACTCATACTGTTTCTCCCTGTTCAGCGTCGTCCCTCAGATAACCTGAGGGAATGCACCTGAACGATGGTCAAGGATGATTGCGTGTTTCTTATACCTCAATGTCAACGATCTTGCGAATGGCCAGGATACCCATGAGCATCATGAATAGTCCGCTGCCGACGACAACCCAACCGCAGGGAAGGTATGGTTCCAAAACCCACGGTTTGTCTTTTTCCCAAAGCTGGCTCATATATTCGCCGTTGATGGCATAAAGAATACCGGATAAACCCAGGGGCAGCAGGCCGACAACCCACCCGGAAATGCGCCCTTGGGCGGTTAGGGTTCGGATTTCGCCTTTGATACGGACTCGTTCACGGATGGTGTAGCTGATAGTATCGAGGATTTCGGCCAGGTTACCGCCGACTTCGCGTTGGATGTTAACGGCCGTTATAATCAAATCAAGGTCTTCACTCGGCACACGCCGGTACATATTCGCCAGCGCCTCCTCCATACCCAACCCAAGCCGGACCTCCTGAACTACCCGTTCAAACTCTCGCGACACCGGCGGTGGCAGCTCCGTCGCAATAGCCTCCATACCCTGCAAAACGCTATAACCAGAGCGTAACGCATTCACCCACAAATTCAACGTATCGCTCAACTGATTGTCAAACGCGCGCATCCGCCTGGTAGCCGCCGAATTAATATAGAATTTTGGCAATTGCATCCCGACCAACACGCCGACAAGCGCCAAAAGCAAACTGCGATTCATGACAAAATAAGCAGCGGCCCCAACCACGATCGCGCTCAGCACAATCAGGGCAAAATACTCTGTCACCCTCAGTTTAACGTCCGCTTTGGCAATCCGTTCCTTCGTTGGCCCAAAAAAACCTCGACTTGAGAAGGCTTTATCCATGCGGTCAGCAAGATCGCTCCCCTTTTCAACCGCAACATCTTCAGCCACATCAGCAACATCGGCCGTAACGACAAATTCTTCCAGTCGTCTATCCACATTCGCGCGGCCACCACCGGTAACCAGGGCAACTCCCGCACCCAAAATGACTAAAAACGACAGTCCCATTAAAATCAACAGAAATGGCGACATAAGGAATCTACTCCTTGTCAAGATCAGCGCTTGCTGCGTGCGCCAATCCCAAAGATGGAAGGAGGCAACATCACGCCTGCTTCCTGAAGCTTCCACATAAACTTTGGTCGTAATCCAGTCGGGCGCAATCTTCCAATCACCTTGCCTTCTTCAATGCTCGTTTGCTCAAACCGGAAAATCTCAGAGGTGGTGATAATATCACCTTCCATACCTTGTATTTCGCTAATAGACATCACCTTCCGCGAGCCATCGCGTAAACGATCTTGGTGAACGATCAGGTTAATCGCCGAAGCCACCTGCTCTCGAATCGCGCGGTGCGGCAGATCCATACCGGCCATCAACACCATCGTTTCCAGACGAGCCAGCATGTCGCGGGTGCTGTTGGCATGGCCCGTGGTCATACTGCCGTCGTGACCCGTGTTCATCGCCTGCAACATGTCCAACGCCTCACCACCACGAACCTCCCCAACGATGATTCGATCCGGCCGCATACGTAAGGAATTGATCACCAAATCCTGAATCGTCACCGCGCCGCGCCCTTCCACGTTTGCCGAGCGCGATTCTAGCGTGACAACATGCTCCTGACGAAGCTGCAATTCGGCGGCGTTTTCAATAGTGACGATACGCTCACCATCAGGGATAAAGCTGGAAAGAATGTTCAAAAGCGTCGTTTTACCGGAACCCGTACCGCCAGACACCAGGACGTTTAGCTTAGAAATCACGCAAGCTCGGAGAAACTCGACCGCTTCCGGTGTAATGCTGCCGAACTCAATAAGATTCTCGACAGTGAACGGGATTTTTGAAAAGACACGGATGGTCAGGGCAGCGCCATTGATGGAGATGGGGGGGACAACCGCATTCACACGCGAACCATCAGGTAGACGCGCATCCACCATTGGCGAACCTTCATCAATACGACGGCCTAGTGGGGCAACAATGCGGTCAATGATGCGCAAAAGGTGGTCATTGTCCTCAAAAACGACGTTGGTGCGCTGGATCTTGCCTTTGGACTCAATGTAGACTTGCTCCGGCCCATTCACCATGATTTCCGTGATGCCATCTACCTGGAGAAACTGCTCCAACGGGCCATACCCCAAAATCTCAGCCACAATTGACTCAAACAAGCGCCGCTTTTCGTTGCGCGTCAGGACAATGCTTTCTTCTTCCAGCATCGCCTCAAACATTTCCCTAATGGTGGTTCGCACTTCGTTTGTCTTGGTAATATCCATGCCGGGGTCGAGTTCGGCGATCAGCTTCTGTTGAATGCGGTTTTTCAGCT
>CAYONK010000049.1:0-12224 GCA_964405285.1 uncultured Ardenticatenaceae bacterium | reverse complement strand
GATGGAGATGATTTTGAACGATAGGCGGTTAACGGCCGTTTCACTCGCCACGATTATGTCACAGGCCAGCGCCAACTCCATCCCCCCGCCAAAAGCAAAGCCGGAGACAGCGGCGATGATCGGCTTGCCGATTTTGCCCAGGTCGTCCCAATAGTTGATGAAGGGGTTGTCCAGCATCTCCACCACCGTCGCTTCGGCCATCTCCTTGATGTCCGCTCCGGCGGCAAACGCCCGCTCGCTGCCGGTGATGACCATCACCCCCACCGCATCATTCGCGTCAAAATCGCGCAGCGCGGCGATCAGCTCGGCCATCAAGCCCCGGTTCAGGGCGTTCAGCGCCTTCGGCCGGTTAAACTGCACAACGCCAACCCGCCCTTCCGTGCGGGTGAGAATGTATTCGTAACTCATAGCGCCTCCTTATTTCCGAGCCGCCGGACAGGTTGCCCAAAAGCCCGGAGATCACTTGTTAGTCGGCCGATTCAGCCATCAGCCAATGCACACGATCAGGTATTCCCAGTTTGAATTCAAGCATTTCAAACAGGGGCGACAAAGTTCTGGTGCGAACATCCAATAGCAGTGAATTCACCAAAGGGGTTCCGTCCATTTCTTCAAGCATGAGTATAGCGACATATTGTTCATCCGGAGACCAGGTCGCAATAGGTAAACCAGAAAGAGTGCTTATCTTTTGCGCGGACAATGTGCCAGTTCGCCACAAATAAAGGTCTCCCTCGTTAACGCCAGCATCTTCAGAAGCTACCTTCATGAGCAAATACCCGCTATTGGGCGACCAAAAAGTTCCTTGAGGGGTTCCCTCAATAGGCAGCCGACGCTTTAGCTCGAAATTTTGGTCAACCAACCAGTTGCCAGCATCGTTGCTTATAATCACTGTGTCGTTGCTCGTAGAGAAGAAAAATTCCGGGAATGGTTCATCTTCTGTTGCTATCTTGCCCACAGAATTACTCGCAAAATCGTAGAGTTGTATCCCATCTTCCAAAACTATCATTGGGGGATTCCAAATACCATTGCGCCAATATAACCTGGACTCATACGTCTGCCCGGAAAAATAAAGCGGTGGATGAACAGACGTCATCTCTTCTGGAGCAATGAGAGAGTTGCTGTGTTGTCCATCAGAATCGGAGATGAAAATGTCTGCTCTCCCTCCAGAGTCAGCTATGAATACAGCTTCATCTCTTCCTAACAACCACATTGCTGAGGGTGCTAGAAATCCAAATCTTTGTGGAAAACGGTCTGTAAGCAAAATTAGATTTGAGCCATCAGGTTCGGAAATGTACAAATCTCCATAACTCGGTCTTTTCATTTCTAAAGAGGCGAATGAGGATATCAGGAGTTTTCCACTGGCGGACACATCTTCAACAAAATTGTACCCTCTTAAACCGCTGACCAATGGCTCTAGCACAGTTCCATCTTGTTCGACAATAAAGACGTTGACTTCTCCTTCTAATTCAGGAAAAGAGTCTATCCAGTTACTCTTTGGGAGTGCTAACAAGAATTTCTTTGACTGTTGATTGCTCTCTACATCAAGTTGAGCGCTTTTGGAGTCTACAGGTCCACAGCCGGAAATTAACAATAGGAGCAAGGCATGAACCAGGTAAATGGCATAGCGTGATCGAATCATTTTTTGCTTGGCTCTGATTGGTCCACTGGAATTATCTGGAAAATATCTTCTGATCGCTTATCGAATGTCGGCGATGAACACGGATGCCAACTCACGGCCGTTTTCCCCACCCAAATACCCCCGCAACTCCTCCAACACCAGGGGCAAGGTAGGCAGCTTGTGCTGCTTTTTGCTGCGGACCAGGTAAGCCATTGCCTCACCCTCGTCTATGGCCTGCTCCAGGTAGAGGGTGGTGGCGGCGTGGAGCAACAGCGCCTGCTGTGTTTCGTCGCGTTCGGCCAGGGTGTCGGCCAGGTGGTGTTGCAGCAGGCGGCGGCAGGCCATCGCCTGCACCCAGCCGGGGTCTTCGCCGTAGGGCCAGGGCGGCGATTCGCCGACCGCTTTGGGCGGCGGCAGGAGGAGGGTGAGGGCGTCGGGGGTGGGGGCGAGAACGGCCGTTAACGCCGGATACACCAAATTCGCCATCACCACGATGGGCTGGCTGACCGGCTGCCCGCCCAATCGGGCCAAAAATTCCGGCAGCGGACTGCCCCGGAAAATGGCCGTCAGGTCGTCCTGGGCGGCTTGCCAGATGTCGGCGTGGCCCGCCCAAAATTCCGGCAGATGGGCCGCCTCTTGAAAGTCTGTCAGAGGGATGGGCGGGGTGGGGTGCAGAACGGCCGTGAACAACGCCTCGGCCGTTTGCCCGGCGGCCAGCGCCTCATTAACCCATTGCGCGGCCGGATGGCTGGCCTGGCCGGCCACCTGCTGCCGCGTCTGCTTGGCGTGGGGGTGGACGGCGTGGGTCTCAATCGCCTGCTCCATCTCCGGCCAATCGCTGGCAGCCAACAGCGCCATCATCCATCGGGCGCGTTCCACAAGGGCAACCTCAAGTCTCGGCATGTGTAAAGAATTTCACCACGGAAGCACGGAGAACACGGAGGTATAACCAGCCATTTCTCTGTGCCTCCGTGGCGCCATCAAACCCGGTAATCGGTCTCTTCTTTTGGCCACAGTCGCCAGATGAAGAGCAGGCAGGCGATGGCCGAGACAGTGTAGATATTTTGCATGGCGACCTGGTCGGGCGGCGTGTACAACGGGACCATCACCACCCAGGCAGTGAAACTTTGCAACGCCTGGATAACCATCGTGCCGATCACGCTGCCGGTGCGGAGGCGAACAATGCCGTAGAACAGGCCCCACAAGAGGAAAAAGGAGAGGCTGATCAGGTTGACCGGCTCGTTGAAGAAGGATTCCTCGAAGAAGAGGAAACCGGCCAGACCGAACAGGAGTCCGCTGCCTATGGCTGCCGTCAATGGGCCTCGCCAACCGGCCAGGGCGCGGAAGACGAGGCCCAGGGCCCACAACTGCACGGCGAACGCCTCGAACAGCATTAAATACATGAACTCGATGGTCGCTCCGGCCGGGCCGTAACCCAGGTTGATCACCCAATAAAAGCGGGCGGCGATGAAGACGACCCAGAGCATGGAGGCGAAACCGATGCTGGCGTATAACGGCCGTCCGCCCCGCAGCCCCAATCCATCCAGCCCATAGCGCCAGGCCGTGCCCAGCAGCAGGCTGATCAGACCGGCGCTGCCCAACATCAAAACGTTCAGCGAACGGGCGTCGGGTGGGTCGTTGGCGCGCGTCAAGACGACCAGATTAACCAGTAAGATCGCCCCAAGCGGCGGGGCCAAAAGCGCCAGGACCAGACGCAATATACTGGGCCAGGCGACTTCTTTTGCAGGTGATGAAGCGTTGAATTTTGATTTGGACATAGCGCACAGGATTGTAACACTTTCGCTAACAGGAGGCGATGGGTGGGGAGTGGAGAATAGAGATTGGAGATTAGAGATCGGAGACTGACGCAATCCCCAATCTCTAATCTCTATTCCCCAGTTTCCCGTTTTGCCCATTTTCCCCACCATAGGCTACACTTCCCGCCCATGATCGAAACACCTCCGGGAAAAATCCCTCGCTTTCGCCGGCAATTGCTGGCGCTGACGCTGGCCCGCTTCTTTTTGAACACCGGGCTGCGCATGGTCTACCCCTTTGCCCCGGCCTTTGCGCGGGGGCTGGACGTGCCGTTAACGGCCGTTTACCGCGTCATCGCCATCCGCAACGTCACCGGCTTCCTCAGCCCCTTCTTCGTCCCCCTCACCGAACGCTTTGGCCGCAAGGTGATGATGATCGCCGCCATCTTGCTATTTGCCCTGGGCTGCGCGTTGGTTGTCGTCTGGCCTTCGTTTTGGACTTTCGCCGCCGCCCTGGCCATCCTCTCCATCGCCAAAGTCATCTTCGACCCGGCGATGCAATCCTACGTAGGTGACGCCGTGCCCTATGCGCAACGCGGCAAAGCGCTGGCGACGACCGAATATGCCTGGGCGCTGGCCCTGATCATCGGCGCGCCGGCGATGGGGCTGGCGATTCAGCGGCAAGGCTGGTCGGCCCCTTTTTTCTGGTTGGGGGCGTTTTCGTTAACGGCCGTTTTCCTCCTCTGGCGCCTCCTCCCCCGCTTCAACCGCGCCACGCGCCGCCCCTTCAGCCTGGGCGATATGGCGGCAGTCCTGCGCCAGCATCCGGTCATCTGGCTCGCCTTCGCCTACATCGCCCTGGCGATGACGGCCAACGAAATCCTCTTTATCGTCTACGGAGATTGGATGGAGGGGAGTTTTAACCTGACGCTGGCCAGCCTGGGGCTGGCTTCCGGCGTCATCGGCGGCTCGGAGATTATCGGCGAGACCTTCGCCGGGTGGTCGGTGGACCGCTTCGGCAAGCGGCCGGTGATCATCACCACCGGCGTGATCAACTGCCTGCTTTACGTCCTCATCCCCCACACCAGCGGCAGCCTGACGGCCGCCCTCGTCACCCTCTTCTTCCTCTTCCTCACCTTCGAGATCACCGTTGTCGGCGGGATGCCGCTGATGACGGAGCTGGTCCCTCAGGCGCGCAGCGTGGTGATGACGATGGTGCTGGCGGCGATGGCCCTGGGACGCACGCTTGGCTCGACCATCGGGCCGGTCATCTGGCTGCGCGGCGGCTTCGCCTGGAGCGGGTTGGCGTCGGGGCTGTTGATGGGAACGGCCGTTTTTGTCCTATATCGCTGGATTCGGGAAGGGGAATGAGGGATTGGAGATTAGAAATTGGAGACTGCGCGATCCCATTCTCCAATCCCTCGTTCCCAGTCTCAGACCTCTACTCCTCTTCCCACTCATCATCCTCCCATTCGTCATCTTCCCAATCTTCAAACAGATCGCCCATCATCAAGAAATTGTAATTGCCCTTGCCGACTTTGCGATCCAGAACGCGCAGGATGCGGTCTACGTCGTCATATGGTCCATTGACAAACAAGGGCTTGCCATCTTCACCACCTAACGGAATGGGCGTCTGGCATCGTTCCGGGTGAACGTCGCCCAGCACCATGTACGCTTTGTCTATATCCCGATTCGGCTTAAACCCCAGACTGGCGGCGTATTTCACCCCCTCTTCCACCACCTTAGCCGCCAGATCGAGATCACAGGGGACCAGGGTTTGATGGCGCATCAAGTCTCGCCGCAATTCGCTGCGATATTCAGCCGCCGAGCGAAATACCGTCCCGTGCGCGTTCTTCGCCCCCAGGCAGGCCAGGTCCATCAGAAACATACCGACGGCCACCTCGCCCGAAGGGGCGCGCCGGGCGATGCAAATTTGCACCAACGTAGCCGGGTCTTCCCAATTCTCGGTGATCAGGCATTCCAGCAATGGCCAATGTTTCGATTGGCGCAGAATTGCCTTCTCACTCATCGCTGCCAACGACAACTTCCGACCAATTTCTCCGGCGGAACTTCCGCCAAATCGCTTTTTTGCCATAAATTTAACATTCCCCTTCGTAAATTTAGCGCCAGCATCTTGCTGGCGTTGCCGCCTGGAAGGTGGCGCTACAATCTTCATTCATGGTCGTGGATGATCCGTCCATGAAGTCTCCTCTGTTTCAGATGTAACGACAATTATCGGCAAAAATTCTTGCCACGTCATCCCTCAAATCTTCTGATATTTTCAAACTGGTGCGATTACTGAACAAGTCCCCCATGAACATTGGGCACAAAATCAGGTTGGGTGCAGTTCGATGGCGGCGTTGGCCAGGACCACCTCATCCCGTTCGGCAACTTTGCATTGGCAAAGGATGCGCGTCTCGCTTTCCTGCCACATTTCGGTGATCAGCGTCTCACCGGGGAAGACGTGTTTGCTAAAGCGGGCTTGCATGGATTTGAATCGCTCCACTTTGTAGCTGGCGAACTGCTTCATCACGGCGCGGGCGGCAAAACCGTAGGTGCAGAGGCCGTGCAGAATGGGGCGGTCGAAGCCGCCAAACGCGGCCATCTGCGGGTCGGCGTGCAGCGGGTTGCGGTCTTTGGAGGAGAGGCGGTAGATGAGCGCCTGGTTGGGCTGCGTTTTCTCGGTGAGGATGGCGTCCGGGGCACGGTCGGGCGGTTGGTTGGCCGCGCCGGAGGGACCACGCTCGCCGCCAAAGCCGCCCAGCCCACGAATGAAGAGCGAACTGCGGTTGAGGGCCACTTCTTCCCCAGCTTCGTCGAGGGTGCGGACTTCCAGCAGGACCAACGCGCCGGAGCCTTTGTCGTAGATGTTGGTGATGCTGGCCTGGTTGGTGAAGGTCGCGGTGGGGGGCAACGGCCGTTTTACCTCCACGTACTGCTCCCCATGCAGCAGCATCATCGGGTTAAACGTCAGCCCCGGCACATCCACAATCTGCCAGAACAGGGTGAAGGGGAACGTCACCGCCAGCGTCGGGAACACCTTAAAGCCTGCGCCATGCAGTTCATAGACAAACGGCAGCTCCGCCGCGTCCACCGGGTCCGCCCCCATCCCGATAGACAGAGCGTACAAGATCGCGTCATCCTCGCCATACACCGAATTGGCGGGCGCGAAGCGATGGGCCAACACTTTTTCCAGATCAATAGACATGCGCTTTTCCTTAAGAATTGTGAATTGTGAACGGTGAATTGTGAATTGTGAAGTTGGAGAACCTCTCCCAACTCCCAACTCCCAACTATCAACTATCAACTACCTTCCGCAACTTCTCATTGTTGGCGTGGCGCTCGGCGTCGCGCTTGGTTTTTTTGGACATGTTGCGTTGGAAAGCCGTCGTCAGGTCCACACCGGTCTGGTTGGCCAGACAGATGAGAACAAACAGCACGTCGGCCATCTCGTCGGCCAGGTCATACGCCTCATCCGACTTTTTGAAGGATTGGTCGCCATATAACCGGGCCATCAGGCGGGCCACTTCGCCCACCTCTTCCACCAACACAGCCATGTTGGTCAATTCTGAATAATAACGCACGCCGATGGTGTTGATCCAGTCGTCCACCGTTTGTTGGCATTGCCGCAAAGTCAATTCTTCCATCAGACACTCCTGTGGTTAGCGAGAGCGAGAGCGAGAGCTAGAGAATTTCTTCCTCTCGCTCTCGCTCTAGCTCTAGCTCTAGCTCATATCATTTGCCAGCGCCAGGGCGTCGGCGGGGTCGGCGGGGCGGATGAGGCTGACGCCGATCTGGGCGAAGCGGCGGGCGGCGGCGGCGGCCCGGCCGTCTTGCTCATGCTCCCAGGACCAGAGGGCGTGGTCGAGCAGCAGGGCGAGTTCTAACGCTCGCCCCAGGGTGAGGGCGAAGCGGCGGGCGCCGGACTCAACGGCCGTTTCTCCCCCACCCATCGCCCCCAACAACCAACGCTCGGCGGCGGAAACGGCCGTTTCCGCCGCCCGTCCCGCCTCCGCCAATTCACCCGAACTGGCCTGGGCCGCGCTGCGGGCCACCTTCGCCTTCAAGGCGCGTAAGCCCTCCCCCTCCTCCTTCGCCAACGCCCGCAGCGCGTCCAGCGACAGCACATTGGTCGTCCCTTCCCAGATGGGCAACACCTGGCTGTCGCGCAGTAAGACGGGCAGGCCGGTATCCTCCACGTAGCCCGCGCCGCCGAACATCTCCAGCACCTCGCTGGCCGCCGCCACCGCCTGCTTGCCGGTGACGAGCTTGTTGATCGAAGTGAGCAGCCGCAGCAAATGCCCCTCTTCTTCGCTCAGTTCGCCCGCCTCCTCTTTGCCAATTAACTCGACCACAAAAAAGCTGAGGTGGAAGGCGGCCTCGAATTCGGCCTGCGCGTCGGCCAGGGTGTCCAGGTGCAGCGGTTTTTGCGCCAGGGCCGCGCCAAAGGCGACGCGCTTGCGGGCGTAGTCGCGGGCCAGGGCCAGGCCGCGCCGCATGAAGGCGACGGCCGAGATGCTGTTCCAGGTGCGCGTCAGGTGCAGCATGGGGATGATGTGGCGCACGCCGTTGGCCAGTTCGGTGACGGGAACGGCCGTTGCCCCATTCAGGTACAGTTCGGCCGTCGGCACTTTGCGCGTGCCCAGTTTGTCTTTGAGGCGGGCGACTTCGATGTTTTGTAAACGGCCGTTTTCATCCCGCAGTTCCAAATAGAAAAGCGCCAACCCCCGGCCGCCGGGCGGATTGCCCTCTGGACGGGCCAGAGTCAGGCTCATCGGCGAGGTGGTGGCGCTGGTGAACCATTTGCGGCCGTAGAGCCGCCAATCAGTCCCCTCCTGCCGGGCGATGGTCTCTGACAGCCCTACGTCGGAGCCGCCGGTGGATTCGGTCATCCATTGGCCGCTGGTCCAGAACCGGGCCGGGTCGCGGCTGGTCAGGTGGGGGATGGCCCGCTCGATGAGCGCCTGGTTGCCCGATTTGAGCAGGGTGCGGGCCGCCCCGTCGGTCATCGCCAGGGGGCAGGTGTAGACATCGGTGGAGGGGTGGAAGAGGTAGGCGAGGGCGAATTGGTGAAGGCGGTCATAACGGCCGTAGCTCCCTTCGTAGGCGGCGGCCACCACGCCAAATTCGGCGGCCAATCGCTCCGCCCGCTGCCAGAGCGGGGTGATTTCGATCTGGTCAACCCGATTGCCCCAGGCGTCCCATTGGGTGAGCGTCGGCTCATTCAACCGGTCGGCTAACTGCATCTGGTATAGCTCGCCGCCGGAGAGTTCGCCCAGTTCGCGCAGGGCTGGTTCGATGGCCGCCAAAACGTCCGGCGGCAAGGCGCGGCGCAAATAGCTGCGCAGCACGCGGTCTTCGTCGTACTGGTTGCCCAGAGCGGGCGCTTGCTGATTGAATGGCTGGACCATGTTTACCTCTTTTTTGGGGACACAGATTTTCACAGATACACACAGATCAGAGTAGGGCGATCTGCAATCATTTGTATCCTGAAATTACCGAAGAGGTTGAAGATGTGACCTGTTGTGACCGGAGGTTAATTTTGAGTTCGTTGTCATAAACGCGGCGCATGACGTTAGGCTTGGGTCCATAGTTGAATAACAGACCGACCTCATACGGGGTAGCTTTCAGGTAATTGAGCAACTGCGCCTCATGAATTTCGGTCACTTCGCGCACAGACTTCAACTCAATTAGAATTAAGTCATTAACCAGCAGATCTGCATAATACTCGCCAACAAGTTGACCTTTGTAGGACACCTGAATTGGATGTTGCTGCATGGTTTGGAGTTGAGCGTTTCTTAATTCAATGGCAAGAGCATTTTCGTACACCTTTTCCAAGAAACCATATCCGAGATTGTTATAGACGTTGTAGAATGCTCGTATAATGCGCTTTGTTAAATCGGCATGTTTTTCTGACATGAAGCCCTCCTTCTCTCAGCAATATGCAAGATAAGCGTTCAGTCTTTTGGAATAGGGCACAGATGAACACAAGTTCTCACACATTTCGGATGGTTTAAATCTGTGTTCATCTGTGAATATCTGTGTCCCACTTCTTTTGAGGTGAAAGGTTATAATCCGAGTTATTACAAATAAGGACACAGATTCTCGCAGATATGCACAGATTGAAGTGAGAAATCTGTGTTTATCCGTGAATATCTGTGTCCAAAAATTTTAACCGAATGCGCCGGATTGGTGAAGGGTGACGATTTGCTCAGGTGTGTGGCCTAATTCGGCCAGGATTTCGGCGGTGTGGGAGCCAACGGCCGTTCCCACCCCACTATATCGCGCTTCCCCCGCCGAAAACTTGAGCGGGTGGCCGATTTGCCGCTGCGTCCCGCCGCCGGGCTTTGGCACGTCCACCACCAGCCCCCGCGCCGCCGCCTGGGGCTGGGCCAACGCTTCCGGGAGGGTCAGCACCGGCTCCACGCACAGGTCCAGCGGGGCGAAGAGGGCGGTCCAATGGGCTAACGGCCGTTCCCCAATCACCGCCGCAATCTCCACTTTCACCGCCTGCTGATTAGCGGCCGTCTGGTCCAGGCCGCGCCCGATCAGGTCCGGGCGGCCGATGGCTTCGCAGAAGCCTTGCCAGAATTTTGGCTCCAGGCTGCCGATGGCGAGATAACGGCCGTCCTCCGTCTCATAACAATCGTAGAAGCTGCCGCCGTTGAGGGGCAGGCTTTCCGGCGTTGGCGTCTCGCCGCCCACGAGGTAATGGCTGGCGACGTGGGTCTGCCAGGCCAGGGCCATGTCGAACATGCTGATGTCTACGAACTGGCCTTCTTGGGTGTGGTGGCGGTGGATAACGGCCGTTAACAACCCCATCACCGCCCCAAACGACCCCCCGCCCACGTCGGCCAATTGCACGCCCAGCGGCGGCGGGCCGCTCTCCGCCCGCCCGCTGTGGCTGAGAATGCCGGAGAGCGCCAGATAATTCAGGTCATGCCCGGCGCGGTTTTTGGCCGGGCCGGTCTGCCCGTAGCCGGTGAGGGCGCAGTAGATCAGGCGCGGGTTGATGGCGCGTAACGCCTCGTAGCCGAGTCCCAATCGTTCCATCACCCCCGGCCGAAATTGTTCCAGCACAATGTCGTAGCCGCCCCCGTCCGGCAAAATCAATTGTTTGACGATGGCGACCGCTTCCGGCCGTTTCAGGTCCAGGGCGAGGCTGCGCTTGTTGCGGTTCAGCGCCCCGTGCCAGCCGGAGATGTCGCCATCATACGGCGGCATCAGCCGCACCAGGTCCGGGCGATGGGGCGCTTCGACGCGCAGCACATCCGCGCCCAGGTCGGCCAGCAGCATGGTGGCGAAAGGGCCGGGCAGAAGGGTGGAGAAGTCGAGGATTTTTAGGGAGGAAAGAAGCATAGGAATTGTGAAGTTTGAATTGTGAATTGTGAATTGTGAATGAGTGCCAGCTACCGGCCACCGGCTACCGGCCACCGGCCACCGGCTACCGGCCACCACCTACGCCTGCATTGCGCCGGAGAGGGGGGCGGGCCAGGGGAGTTGCTGGTGGGCGGCGAGGAGGCTGTCTATGGTGGCGGCCAGGTGGGGCGGGAAGGGGGAGGTGCGGCGTTGCACCAGGTCGGCGTGCGCTCCAATCTCTTCCAGGGTGGCGGCCAGGTTGTTCCGGCTTTCGTTGACCATGAAGAGCATGTAGTGGACTTTGCGGCTGCTGCGCCCCAACAGGCGGGGGTAGATGGCGACCTGCTCCCCGGCCAGGACTTCGGCGCGGTAGTTGATCAATTGTTGCAGGGCGAACGCGCCGTTTTGCGTGGCGTAATAGGCGTCGTCCATGCCCAAGGTGGCGAACAGCTTCCAGGCCGCGTCATCAAACAGGCCCAGGTAATGGCGCACGTTCATGTGCCCCATCGCGTCCAGATAGGCCGCGTCAATCGTCCGCCGCAGGCAGCAATCCAACTGCGCCACTTCGTCAGGGATAGGGAAGCGGGGTTTGATCATAGCTGTAAATAGGGAGATTGGAGATTGGAGATTGGAGATTGAGGGCGCTCCCAATCTCCAATCTCTAATCTCTAATCTTCATAATAATGCCACACCCCATCCACCGTCTCCTGGTGGATGGCCTCATCTTCGATAAGGAGGTCGAGGTAGCCGATGAGCATCCAGAGTCCGGCGAAGCGGATTTGTGGCGGGTGGTGGGCGTACATCACATCGAGCAAGGTGGCGGGGGTGCGGATGCCAGCTCGGATGTGGTCCAGGCATTCCATTTTGCGCTGCCGGATGCGGCGGCATTGTTTTTCGATGATGGGGTGGTGGTCTTGCTTGAAGCGGGGGCCAAACGGCCGTCCATGCCCCGGATAGACCGCCTCAATATCCAGCGACTTGATCAGGCCGAGTGAGCGCATGAATTGGGGCAGGGCGGGCGAGCGGGTTTCGGCTGGAGGCAACGGCCGTTCTACCACCGGCGTCGGCGTCGTCTTCAGCAAATGGTCGGCCGAGAGGAGTTGCTTTGTCTCTGGCTGGTAGAAGCAGGTCTGGGCGCTGCTGTGGCCTGGCGTATGCAAAACCTGCCAGGAAAGGCCGCCCATCTGCAACAACCCGTCAGCGGCAAAGGTACGGATGCGCTCCGGCGGGGCCGGATCATACATATCGGCAAAGGAGCGCATCCCATCGGCGAACAACTCGGCAATGAGGGGGTCGAAGCCGATGTAAGGCAAAAAGTCGCGCCGGTAAAACTCCAGGCGTGCTTCCCACATCTTCTCCGAATCGGTCAGCCAGGGCGCGCCCAAGTCGCAAATCCAGATGTCGGCGTCGCTATGGGCGGCGATGGTCCCCACCTGGCCAAAATGGTCAATGTGCGGATGGGTGATGACCACGCGGGAGAGGTCCATCACCGTCAG
>CAYONK010000048.1:0-12442 GCA_964405285.1 uncultured Ardenticatenaceae bacterium | reverse complement strand
TGGTTGGGCAGGTAGAGATGGCCCAACTCCAGGTTTGGCACAATCTCGCCGCGACTGATCATGGCGCTGCCGATACCCGTGCCGATGGTAAAAATCATCACGACACCCTGGTGGCCCCGGCCGGCGCCGTGGCGCATCTCGGCGTAAGCGGCGGCGTCGGCGTCGTTGCGCACGACCACTTCGCAACTGGTAGCCAGGGCGATGTTGCGCGCGGCCGGGTAGTTGACCCAATTGGTATCCATGTTGGCGGCCGTTCTGGTCACTCCATCCAAGACGATGCCGGGGAATCCTACGCCTATCGGTCCCTGGTAGTCAAAATGCCGGACGATGGTCTGGATGGCCTGGAGGACAGCTTTGGGTTTGGCGGGCATCGGGGTGGGGATGCGCAGCCGTTCGGTGAGTAACGCGCCTTTTTCGGTGTCTACCAACGCGCCTTTGATGCCGCTGCCACCGATGTCTATGCCTAGTACGTTCATGGGAGTCTCTCTTGATTTTAATAGTTACCAAAGGAACAAAGATGCAAAAGAACAAAGAAGGAGACGTGTAATCATCAGGTCCATGAGAGACCTGATGAGTTTTTAAGTGATAACGTCCTACCGGGAACGAGTGGCAAACCTGCCAGGTTTGAAGGGCTGCGGAGATGTGTCAGGTGAGCGCGTTTATAACTGTAGCGTAAAGGTGTATGAATGCCAAGATGCCTCAAGCGTCGCGTGGTTTTGGGGCGTCGGGAGTGGGCGGGAAGAGGGTGGTGAGGGTCTCTTCGATTTCTTGAACGGCCGTTTTCCCCGCCAGAATCCCCTCCTCCCACCGGTGAAAATCAAGGATGCCGATGGTGTCAATGAAGGGCTGGAGCAGCACGTCTGGCTCTGTTAGCGCCAGCCTGGTTTGCAACGATTGCATGGTGACAATGTCCACAATGGCGTTTAGCACCTGCCACGTGCCAAAGAGACGAGTTGTCTGCCAGTAGCGGGCAAAGCGGCTGACTGGCGGCGTCTCGTCCGCCCCGCCGTAAGGCGAGGCGTTTGAAAGGTCTATGGCGATGACGTGGGTGGCGCCACGCGCGTATGCGACATCGAATGGCACGTTGTTGAGCAGACCGCCATCCGCCAAAACCAGGCCGTCGCGCAGCACCGGCGGCAGCACAATGGGCAGGGCGGTCGTGGCTAAAACGGCCGAAATCAAGTCGCCTTCATCCAACACCACCAGTTTGCGCCGCCGCAGGTCGGTCGCGGTGACGGCCAGCGGGATAGATAAATCGTTGAAATGGAGCCGGCCGATGGTCTCTTCCAGCAGTTTTTCCAGCTTGTTGTTGTGCGCCAGGGAGACGGAACTGCCGGGCAGAGCATACAGCCTGTCCACCTGCAATTGGTGAAAGAACTCCCCCAGCCCGTTCGCGTCTACCCCGGCGGCGTAAAGCGCGCCCAACATACCACCGATGCTGGTCCCGATGATCAGGTCTGGCCGGATAGCCAACCGCTCTAATTCCAGCAGCGCCCCGATGTGGGCCGAACCGCGCCCACCACCACCACCTAAAGCGAAGCCGATTCGTTTGGGCATGTTGCTAACTCTTAACAGTCAACGGTTAACAGTCAACTGTCAACTGTTTCATAGAGATGGGGCAATGGCGGCACGGGGGTGGCGGACCAGTGAACGGCCGTTAACAACTCCTCCTCCGCCTGTGCCAATTTCCCCTGATCGTCGGCATGGATATAGCCGAGAACGTCCCCTTTCGCTACCTGATCGCCCACCGCGCAAGGCAATACCAACCCAACGGCGTGGTTGATCTGGTCCGTTTTCACCAACCGGCCGCCGCCCAAATTGACGCACGCCCAGCCAATTGCCCCGGTATCCAACGCGGCAATGTAGCCGCTCTGCGGCGCGCGCAACGGCTCCACAAATTTCGCCTGGGGCAGCAGCGACGGATCGTCCAACTGGCGCAAGTCGCCGCCTTGCGCGCCGACCAGGGCGCGAAATTTGTCCCAGGCCCGGCCATCGTCGCGGGCGCGGGTGGCCTGCGCTTTGGCCTCCGCCAGCGTTTCCGCCTTGCCTGCCAGCAGGAGCATGTGGGCGGCTACGTCCAGGCAGTGCGCCCAAAAACCGGCCGGGCCGCCGCCTTGCAATGTCTCGATGGCTTCTTTCACCTCCAGCGCGTTGCCCACCGCCTCGCCGAGGGGCTGGTTCATGTCAGAAAGCAGGGCCACTGTTTTGCGGCCGGCATCCCGGCCGATCCGAACCATGATCTGGGCCAATTCGCGCGCCGCTTCTACTGTTTGCATAAAGGCGCCGCTGCCCACTTTAACGTCTAACAGGATGGCGTCCGCCCCGGCCGCCAGTTTTTTGGACATGATGGAGGCGGCGATGAGCGGCGCGCTGGCGACTGTGCCGGTTACGTCGCGGAGGGCGTAGAGTTTACCATCGGCGGGGGCGAGAACGGCCGTTTGCCCGGCCAGCGCCAACCCAATCTCCGCAATCTGCCGCTTGAACTGGTCCAGGCTCATCGCTGAGGAAAAACCGCGAATCGCTTCCATCTTATCCAGCGTGCCGCCGCTCGACCCCAAGCCGCGCCCGCTCATCTTACCCACCGGCACGCCGCAGGCGGCCACAAGCGGTTGGATCACCAGCGTCGTCTTGTCGCCCACGCCGCCGGAGGAATGTTTGTCTACCACAAAAGGGGCCACGTCGTGGAGGTCTAATTGGTCGCCTGAACCGGCCATCGCCAGGGTCAGGTCTACAATCTCCTGCCGACTCATGCCGCGCAGGTAGATCGCCATGATCAGCGCCGCTGCCTGATAATCGGGGATGGCGTCGGCTGTATATTCATGGATGAACCAATTGATCTGCTCTGTGCTGAGCGCCCCCCCGTCTCGTTTTGTCGCTATGATGTCTGACATGCGTATCATACTGCTTTCTCCTGATCCATTGCCAATCGTTCATCAGAGGGTAAGCGTTCAGACCTGGCAGGTTTTCTACCCGCCCTTTTTTACCAGCCCAATGGGAAGCGCTTGAAGCCCAAAACCTGTCAGGTCTCGGAAAGGCTGAACGTTTACCCTCAGAGGTTCCCTGATTATAGCAGGAAAGGGTATAATCCGATCTATTATCTGGTGTAAACTTGTCGGGTGCAGGTTGATTCGTTGGTTCGTTGGGGTTGTGAGCAAAACCTGCACTTCATACTTCACAATTCACAATTCACCATTCATACTTCCCACTGGAGGCGCATATGTCCGAGAAAGCGGATGTTCTATTAGTTGGCGGCACAGTCGTGACAATGGATAAAGGCTATACCGTCTATGAAGAAGGGGCGGTGGCGATTGTAGGGGACCGGATAACGGCCGTTGGTCCCGCCGCCGCCATCACCCAAACCTACACGGCCAGCGAGGTGATTGATTGCCGGGGGCGCGTCATCATGCCTGGCCTGGTCAACGCCCACACCCACATCCCAATGGCCCTGCTGCGCGGCCTGAACGATGATTTGCGGCTGGACGTCTGGCTGGGTTATCTGATGCCGCTGGAGCGAGAGTTTGTCACGCCGGAGTTTGTGAAGTTGGGGGCGCGGGTGGCCTGCGCCGAGATGATCCGCTCCGGAGTGACCAGTTTTGCCGATATGTACTATTTTGAAGAGGCGATTGCGGAGGAAACGGCCGTTATCGGTATGCGCGCCCTGCTCGGCCAGACCATCCTTGTCTTTCCCGCCCCAGACGCCGACACCTACGAAGACGCCCTGGTCCGCTGCCGCCGTTTCATCGAAAAATGGAACGGCCATCCCCTCATCCAACCGGCCGTCGCCCCCCACGCCTGGTATACCGGCACGCCAGAAATGAACCGCGCCTGCGCCGACCTGGCCCGCGCCTACGATGTCCCCCTGCACACCCACGTCAGCGAAACCGGCTTTGAAGCGCAAAACTGCCTGGAGCAAAACCACACGCCGGTGGTCAACTGGATCAGCCGCCATGGCTTGCTAGAGACCAAACTGCTGGCCGCCCATTGCGTCCACCTGGAAGAGGGAGAGATGTTCGCCCTGCGGGCGGCCGGCGCGGGCGTCGCCCACTGCCCCACCAGCAACCTCAAGCTGGCCAGCGGCGTCGCCGCTATCGGCCAGATGTTGGGCCTGGGGCTAAACGTCGGCGTCGGCACAGACGGCCCCGCCAGCAACAACGACCTGGATATGTTCGAGGAGGTGCGCCTGGCTGCCCTGCTGGCGAAAACCAAGAGCAACGATCCGACGGTGCTGCCCGCCCGGCAAGCGCTGGAGTTGGCTACCATCGGTGGGGCGCGGGCGCTGCACATGGCCGACGTGACGGGCAGCCTGGAGCCTGGCAAACGGGCCGATCTGGCGATTGTGGAGATGGACGGCATCCACAACCAGCCTCAGTTTAGCAACCACGAGGAGGCCATCTATTCCCGCCTGATTTACGCGGCGAAAAGTTCGGACGTGAGCGACGTGATGTGCAACGGCCGTTGGCTCATGCGCGACCGGACCCTATTAACCCTTGATGAACAGGCTGCCAAGACAGAAGCGGCCGGCGTCGCCGCCAAAATAGACGCCTTCGTCGCCGAGCGCGAATCTAGCCCCTATAACAAGCTGGTGCTGTTGGCCGGAGTCGAACGGCAAGAGAGCTTTGAAATCCAGGTCAAAGCCCCCGTCACCGATACGGAAAAAGTGCTACAAGTCCTGGCTGGGGAGGCGTTCACCATCGAACGGAAAGTCCACTACCGTCAGTATGACACCTACTTCATCTTCGAGGATGGCGACCCGGACGCCGCCCGTTTACGCTACCGTGAAGATGAGTTTGTGGGCGAAAACAATGAGACAGAACAAGTCCGCACCCGCCTGACCCTCATCGGCGAAGAGGAGCGAACCGAATTACAAAACTCTGTCATGCTGTCCCGCTCTCGCTTTCTGGCCAACGCCGACCGCAGCGTTCGTTTCTACCGCGAATACTTCGCCCCTGCCCGCGAAATTGCGGTGAATAAAGACAGGCTGCGCTGGCGCATTGTCTATAAGGAGACGGATTTTGCCATCAACCTGGACCAGTTGGTCGAGCCGCAGATAGAAGGGTATTTCCTGGAAATCAAATCGCGCACCTGGTCGCGCACCGACGCCACCCGCAAGGCTGCCCTGATTACCGAGCTGCTTACCCTCTTCGGCGTAGACCCGCAAACGGCTGAACGAGACGACTACCCGGAAATGGTCGCCGCCAGTGTCCCCGCCTGACAAAAAAAAGCCGCCATCCGGAATATCCGGATGGCGGCTTTTTTTGAGTTGGATGTTGGGATTGGAGATTGGAGATTGAGCGAATCTCCAATCTCCAATCTCTAACCCCCGTCTCTCTTCTTACCCCATTCCAAACAGCGTTTGGAATTTCATAACTGTATTCAGGTCGCCTTCGACTTTGATCTTGCCAGACATGAAGGCCATCATTGGGTTCAAGCTGCCGTTGGTCATTGCCTCGTAGTCGGCGGCCGTCATGCGGATGGTGGCGGTGGCGCTGTCGGAAGCGCCCTGGGCCACGTCGGCTTTGCCATCGGCAATGGACACGGTCCAGGCCCCGCCCCCCTCGCCAGAGAGGTCGAAGACGACGCTGGCGTTGAGGTCGCCCGCTTTTTCGGCGTTAAAATTCTTGGTCATGTTATTGAAAATATCGGCTACTGACATTTTTTGGGTATCTCCTTGCGGTAAGTTGGCTCCTACAGACGAGCGCAGGCTTGTGGATGAAGTTCAGGACAAAAGTATAACAACGGCCGTTACCCTGTCAAGTTAAGCGCGAAGCACCGAAGCGCAGACCCCCTAGCCCGCCCCTTTCTTAATGATTCCTCAACGATTCAGCCACGCTTGCCATTTGCCGGTGTCTCCTGGTTTGTCAACCCAATCGCCCTTGTGTTAGAATCTTTTTCACTTTGTAAGTTGGCATTCAGCGGCTCCTGGCCGCTTTTTTTCTGTAAGGTACGCCAACCAAAGGTGACGCGCTCTCTCTAATATTATAGGGAAGCGTGCCTGAACCTTGTACCACATGGAGGTATGCAAGATGGGAGAAGGAATATCCCCTTCCGATGATAATGTTAGACAGCCGTCCGGTGATGAACCCGCCCTGACGGAATTACAGCGCGAAGAGGGCAGCACCCCTAAAAAATCATCTGGTTTGCTGATCGCTGGTGGCGCCCTGTTCGTTATTTTGATTGTGATCGGTCTGTTTTTGCCCCCCATTTCCCTGGGCCAACGGCTCGGCTTGGGCGGTGGGAGCGAGACGGAAACGGCCGTTACCACCCCCACGCAGCCTGAGGAAACGGCCGTTGGCAACAACCTGGCCATCCCCGGCGAAATCACCCTCGTCCTCAGCAAAGAAGCCGCCAACGTCAACGTCTCCGGGATGTCGCTAACCGACTTCCTGCAGGCCCAGGCTAACGCTGCTATGCCAGACTACGCCGCCGTGCAAGGCAATATCTACACCGTCTCCTACGACGGCGAACCGCCCGAAGGCCAGGTCGTTCTGGAAATTCCGGCCGGCGCACCAGCTCCGGAATCGGTTGATCTATACGGTTGGGATGGCCGCCAATGGCAGTTCGTCCCCAGCCAGGTAGAGGGTGGCCGACTCATCTCCAGCGAAGGCAGAATGCCTGAGGCGTATGCCCTGGTCGTTTTCACCGACATGCCTTCACCCAATCTGGTTGTCAGCGTGCTGCCGGATCAAGAACTGCCGGTCGAACTGCTGCCGGTCATGACCACCGTCATTGTAGGCCGTCTGAGCCTGGCCGATGGCGGCGCTTTAACCGGTGACGTGGCTGAAATGCCCACCGGCCCCTACGAACAATATCTATCTGCCAGCAACGTCGGCCCAATCGTCAACCAGGCCGCCCTCTCCGCCATTCTCAACGATCCGGCCACCCAGGCGAACCAGATTAATGCCCTGGTCGCGGCGGCTCAGGCAGCAGGATTGGCTGGCATCGAGTTGGACTATCAGGAAGTTAGCCCCGCTGATCGCGCTGCGTATACCCAATTTGTCGCGGCCCTGGCCGAAGCCTTGCACCAACGCGGCCTAAAGCTCATCGTCACCCTGGGCGAAGCGCAAAACCTGGGCGACCGCTGGGAGACTGGCGGGCAGGATTGGGCAGCTATCGGAAAGCTGGCCGACAAAGTGAACATCTTGATGCCGCTCGATCCGGCAGCTTATGGCGATGGCGGCCCGGCCGACCAATTGCTGCGCTGGGCTGTGCGCCACATTGACCGGCATAAGATTCATATGTTGGTCAGCGCCAGCGCCATCAACCGCGTCGGCGAATCGTTTGTCGAGATGTCGAACGCGGAAGCGCTGCAAAACTTCGGCGAACTCGCCTTTATGGAAGGCGGGGAAGAGGTGGAGCCGGGAACGGCCGTTTCCGTCGCCCTCTCCGGTACAGCCAGCCCCCTGGAATGGGACGGCTCTAGCCTGACCTATAAATACAGCTACGAAGCCAACGACCAGACGCACAACGTCTGGCTAGCCAACGCCGCTTCACTGGCTCATCGTTTGCGCCTGGCGCAAACCTACAAGCTGGGCGGCGTGGCGGTGCGTGGCCTGGGCGACAGCACCGATGGGCCGGGCTATGCGGCCGCGCTCTCCAGCTTCGCCGGTCTCAGCGATGCCCCGGCTCCGGCCAGCGCGGCCATCGTCTGGACTGTGCGCGATGAGAATGGCAGCGTGATCGCCAGTGGCAGCGGCGAAGACCTGACCTTTGCCTGGGAAGGCGCTGAAGCGCCGGGCGTTTACACCATTCACGCCGAATTTGCCCTGGGCGACAACGTGGCCAGCCTGGATGAAGCGAGTGTGACGGTGGCAACGGCCGTTGTCGAAGAGGAAACTGTAGAAGAAGTCGTTGCCGAAGTGCCAGCGAGTGGCGGGTTTAGCGGTACGGCCGACGCGGTCGTGCGCACCCCCGCGAACGTGCGCACCGGCCCAGGCGTCACCTATGGCATCATTGCCGGTGGTCTCAATCCTGGCGCCGAGGTGCAGTTGGTTGGTCGTAACAGCGACGCCTCCTGGCTAAACATCATCATGCCCAGCGGCGAACGTGGCTGGATATTTGCCACCCTTCTGGACGTGAATCCGGGCGTCAACGTCAACAGTCTGGCGGTCGTGGAAGTGGCTCCTCCGACCGTCGCTGGCGGTGGCGGTGGTGGCGGCGCGCCCGCTCCGGTGGCCCCGCCGCCGGTCTCGGTTGGCCCGGTGGCCAACCCTGGCTTTGAGTTGGGCGGCCAGACCCACACCTTTGCCAACCCGCAGCTCATGGCTTCGGCCGGTATGAGATGGGTCAAATTCCAGCAGAAATGGGGGCCTGGGGCCAATCCTGGCGACCTGGCCGGCCGGATCAACAACGCCCACGCCAATGGCTTCAAAGTATTGTTGAGCATCGTTGGCAACCCATATCCCACTACCATTGACTTCGCCAGCTACACCGAGTACCTGCGCGGCGTGGCTGCCCTCGGCCCGGACGCCATCGAAGTCTGGAACGAGATGAACATTGACTTCGAGTGGCCTGCCGGTCAAATTGACCCGGCGAGCTACGTCAACAACATGCTGGCTCCCGCTTACAACGCCATCAAAGGCGCTAATCCTAGCGTGATGGTCATCAGCGGCGCGCCTGCGCCGACCGGCTTCGACAACGGCACAAACGCCTGGTCAGACAGCCGTTATATGGCAGGGATGCGGGCAGCCGGTGGAGCCAACTACCTGGATTGTGTTGGGGCGCACTTCAACGCCGGGGCGACCGCTCCAGCGCAAGTGACCGGGCACCCAACCGGCAGTGACCACTATAGTTGGTATCTGCTGCCCACGTTGAACATTTATGCGCAGTTGGGTAAGCCGGTTTGCTTCACAGAATTGGGTTACCTCTCCGGGCAGGACTTTGGTGGCGTACCGTCTCGCTTTGCCTGGGCGGGCAATACGACGGTAGCGCAGCACGCCCAATGGCTGGCCGAGGCGGTGAGCATCTCGGCCAATAGCGGCAAAGTGCGCATGGTTATCATCTTCAACGTAGACTTCACCTATTGGGGCGATGACCCGCAAGCTGGTTACGCCATGATCCGACCGGATGGTAGTTGCCCGGCCTGCGGCACGTTAGCCCAGGTGATGGGACGATGAAATTAGTTAACAGTTGATAGTTGACAGTTGATAGTTGTGGTCAATACTATCAACTCTCAACTTCCGACTATCAACTGAAAAAAGAAGGCGCATTTTGGATAGATAAAGCCAGAATGCGCCTTTTTAATTTTCTGGAGGAAAGAAGAGTATGAAGCGCTTACTTGTTGGTCTGACGATTGGTTTGTTGGTTGGCTTGCTGGTCGCCTGCGGTGGCGCGCCAGCCGAACCGGCTGTGGCTCCACCTGAACCAGCAGTCGAGGAAATCGTCCCCACTCCGATTATCGCGCCGGAGGAGATGGCTACGTTGCCCCCGCCGGTGATCGTCACTGAAGGAGAAGGCGGCATGGCGAGTGAGCCGGTTGTGGAGGAAACGGCCGTTCTCACCCCTACCTCTCCCTGGCCGGCCGACCGTTTTGGCTATGGCACGCAGGTTCATGGTGTGGCCAGCGTGGGCAACCCGGCCGATACCATGAACGCTGTGCGACATCAACTAGACCTCGATTGGGTCAAGATGCAGCTCAAATGGCCGGTCGTTCATCCTAGCCCCGGAGCCGACCAATGGTTCTTCTACGACAGCGTGATCGAAGAGGCGTACAATCATGGGTTGAATTTGATGGTCAGCGTCGTTGGCGCGCCGGAATGGTCTCGCGCTCTGGGCGGCGAGCATGGGCCGCCGGACGATTACAGCCAATACATCACCTTCCTGAATGAACTGCTAGACCGCCATCCCGGCAAGATTCAGGCGATTGAGGTGTGGAACGAGCAAAATCTGGACCGGGAATGGACGACGGCCAACGGCATCAACCCGGCGGATTACGTGCAATTTTTGCGCTTGTCTTACGAAGCGATCAAGGCCAAAGACCCGGACATCATCGTCATCAGCGGCGCGTTGTCGCCAACTGGGGGATGGGTGGAAAATGGCGTTGTGACCGCAGTTGACGATTTTGTCTACTTTGATCAGATGATTGAAGCCGGATTTTTGAATTACGTTGATTGCGTCGGAGCGCATCACAATGGCATCAACCTGCCGCCAGACGTGACGGCTGATGATGCGCCCAACCATCCAAAAGCGCAAACGGCCGTTTTCCGCGGCCCCTTCGACAACCCCCATCACTCCTGGAGCTTCAAGACCACGCTAGACACCTACGCCCAAAAAGTGCAGGCGATTGACCCCAACATGAAGCTCTGCGTCACCGAATTCGGCTGGGCCAGCAGCGAAGGCTACGACGCCTATCCCACCGGTTTCGGATTTATTCAAGACAACAGCTTGCAAGAACAGGCCGACTACATTGTTCAAGCGTTTCAGCAAATGCACGATTCCGGGGACGTCTGGCTGGCCTTTCTCTTTAACTTCGACTTTGGCAACAAAGGCGGCGGCCCGACAGATGACCCCGTGCCGTATAGCATCGTAGACATCAATGGCATTCCCCGGCCGGCCTTTTCCGCCGTTGCTAACATGGAGAAGATTCGTTAAGGTGCGCATCTGGCTGCTGCTTGTGTTGGGCGTGGTTTGGTTGGCGGGGTGTGGGGGAACGGCCGTTGCTCCCACACCGCCCCTAACCCCCAGCCCCACCCCTTTTCCCACCGACCTGATTGGTCAGCAGCCGGTGCGGCAGCGCTTCACCTCACCCACCTACGCGGTCCACATCGTGCAATGGTGGCAACTGGAAGCCCTGGACCGCGACCTGGAGTTGACCAACGAGATGGGCTTCGGTTGGGTCAAACAAACCTTCGCCTGGCGCGACATTGAAGGCTACCAAAAAGGAGAATACGACTGGTTTCGGCCGGACAGCATCGTGGATGCGGTAGAAAACGCCAACTTGCAACTGGTCGTGCGCATTGACCATCAACCACTCTGGTCCGTCATCTCCCTGCCATCGGAAAAGATCACCAACAATCAACCCCCGGTAGATTACCAGGACTTCGCCGACTTTTGCGGCGTCCTGGCTGATCGCTACCGGGGGCGGATTGCTGCCTATCAGATCTGGAATGAGCCTAATCTCAGCCGGGAATGGGGCGGCGAACCACCGAACCCGGCTGAGTATGTCTTGCTACTCAAGGTGTGCTACCAGGCAATTAAGGCGGCAGACCCCGAGGCCATCGTCATCTCCGCCGGGCTGGCCCCCACCGGAACCCAGCCCCCGGACGCCATGCCCGACACCGACTTTTTGCAAGGCATGTATGAAGCCGGAGGCGCTTCCTACTTCGACATACTGGGCGTTCATGCCCCCGGTTACAAAGCCCCGCCCGAACTCTCCCCGGCCGAAGTGGCGGAAAGTTGGGAATATGGTCAGGGCCGTTGGTTCGCCTTTCGGCGCGTCGAAGATTTGAGGGCGATTATGGTAGCCAATGGCGACGAGGCCAAACAAGTCGCCATTATGGAGATGGGTTGGATACTCCACCAGGAATTGCATCCCGACTACACCTGGCACGGTGTCAGCGAAGCGGAACAAGCCGATTACCTGGTCCGCGCCTATCAATACGCCGCAGAAAACTGGCAGCCCTGGATTGGCCCGATGACCACAATTTACATGGCCGATTATGCCTGGACGCCAGAGACAAATGAGCAGTGGTGGTGGTCTATTGTCTTGCCGGATGGCACGCCGCGCCTGGCTTATGCCGCACTGCGCGACATGCCAAAGATCAGCGACCAGTAGCCACGGCGCTCCGCAGAGGTTCTTATGTTCTGGATTTTAGCTGCTTCCTATTGGATTCACATGCTGGCCACAGTGGTCTGGTTGGGGGGGCTGGCCCTGTTGGCGTTGGTCGCCTGGCCCGCTCTGCGCAAGGGGACGCTGGCCGACAATCAATGGTTCTGGTTGCAACAGCGCTTCATGCCCTGGGCGAATCTCAGTCTGGTGCTGCTGCTCATCACCGGTTTCATCCAGATGACCTATGATTCAAATTATAGCGGCTTCATGGTGATTGATAGCCTGTGGGCCTGGGCGATGTTGTTGAAGCACATTGCTTTTATTGGCATGGTTTTGCTATCTGCCTACATGCAGTTTTCTCTGTACCCGGCTATGACCCGGCTTTCGCTTCTGGCGGAGAGCCGACCGCAACTGGCTACCACTGAAAAAGAAAAGCTAAGCCGGAAAGAGTGGCAATTCTTACGATTAAACCTGGCCTGCGCGGCACTTATCTTGTTGTTTACGGCGGTGGCAACGGCCGTTTAACCCCCTATCATCTCGCCTCTTTCCTCTACCCGTCCCAGAGATCGCGGCTGACACCCGCGCTGATCCCCCTTCTTGCCATGTAAGTTAGCCTGTAAGTGACTCCCGATAGACTATCTATTATTCGGAATAATTCTTATTTATTTGGCCGAGTAG
>CAYONK010000047.1:0-12443 GCA_964405285.1 uncultured Ardenticatenaceae bacterium | reverse complement strand
GTTGATGAACATCCCGACAATTTGCGAGATAAAGCTCACCCGGTACTCCATCGCTGAAGCCAGGTTCACCGCCATCAAGGCGCGAAGGAAAGAAAGTTCTGCACGTAGCTGTTTCATTGTTTAGTTGATAGTTGGGAGTTGATAGTTGGGAGTTGGGAGTTGACTGTCAACTCCCAACTATCAACTATCAACTGTATCTAACCACCATTGACAACCAACCGCTGCGTCGCCCAGCGGTATTGCCGCCGCAGCGCCAGGCCGAAGATGGTCAGCCAGATCGCTTGCAGGGCCAGAATTTGCCAGAACTGCGCCCAGGTGAAGGCGACGAAGAGCTTGGCCGGGGCGTAGGTGGTCAGGTTAAAGGGTAAGACGCGGGCGATGGGTTGCAGCCAGCCCGGCAAGAAGTCCAGCGGCAGCATCAGCCCGCCCAGGATGAAGACGAACTTCTGATAGATCAGCCGGAAGGAGAAGGTGTCTTCGGTGACGAAGGCGAGCAGGCCGATCATGCTGAAGGCGAAGAAGTCTAGCAGGATGGCCAGCCCGGCCACCAGCAGCACCGGCAGGGCGTGCTGCGCCTGGATGGTCGGCCAACCGGCATAGTACACCACCAGGGGCAGGCCAAGCAGGAAGACGAGCAGCATTTTAACGGCCGTTTCTCCCAACCCATTGAAAAAATGATAGGCCAGGTAATGGTAGGGGCGCGTGAGGGTGTAGGCCACCGAGCCATCCTTCACCTCTTCGCTGATGCGCTCGTCGTGGCGCATCTTGCCCAGCTCCATCGTCTCGGCGATGAGCAGATACCAGATAGTGGCGGCCAGACTCAGCCCGGCGATTTCTGTGACGCCCTGGGTGTCGTAAACGGCCGTCCATAGCTGGACAAAGACAAACATAATCAGCACAATAAAGACCGCCCGATTCAACGCCTCCCAGGCGTAAGCCAGTTGATTCTGAAAGTTCGTTAGCGTAATGGCCGAGTATTTGGCCGCCGTCAAGCGTAATTGACCCATTTTGTACTCCAGATCAGTTGGTAGTTGATAGTTGATAGTGACTGTCCACTGTCCACTATCAACTCCCAACTATCAACTCCCAACTGCTCACTGCCGATAAATCTCCCGAATAATCTCCTCCAGCGGCGGGTCGGTGATGGTGATGTCTTGGATGGGGCGGGTCGCCATCACTTGCTGCACCACCTGCTCCACCGGAATCTCCCGGCTGTCGAACTCCAGCTTGAGACCATAAGTCCCCTGCTTCAGCGTTCGCACACAGGGCAGCGCGAACGGCTCCGTCAGCGGCGTGGCGAAGCGTATATCTATGATTTTGCGCCGCAGGTATTGCCGCTTCAGCGCCGAGGTGCTGTTGTCGTAGATGAGGCGGCCGTGATTGATGATGATCACCCGCTTGCAGAGGCTTTCGATGTCTCCGGCATCGTGGCTGGTGAGGAAGATGGTCGTGTCTTCTTGCTCGTTCAGGTAGCGGATGGCGTCGCGGATTTGCTGCTTGGCCACCACATCCAGCCCGATTGTCGGTTCGTCGAGAAAGATGATGCGCGGCCGGTGCAGCAGCGAGGCGGCGATCTCGCACTTCATCCGCTGCCCCAGGCTGAGTTTGCGCACCGGCGTTTGCAGCAGGTCGGCGATCTGAAACGAGTCCACCAGAAAATCGCGCCGCTTCTGGAATTCGCCCATGTCCAATTCGTAGATGCGGGCGAAGAGGCGGAAGGTGTCTTCGGCCGGCAGGTGGTACCATAATTGCGGCTTCTGCCCGAAGACGGAGCCGATGTGGTAGCTCATCTGGCGGCGCTCCTGCCAGGGGGTGAAGCCGAGTACCGACGCCTGCCCATCGCTGGGGTAGAGGATGCCGGTGAGCATTTTGATGGTGGTGGATTTGCCCGCGCCGTTGGGGCCGATGAAGGCGAGCATTTCCCCTTTTTGCAGGGAGAAGAGGATGTCGGCAACGGCCGTTACCTCCTTTTCCTCCGTCCGCCACAAAGCGCGCAGGCTGCCGCGCAGCCCGGCAGCCTTCTGCTTCACCCGGAACATCTTCGCCAGGCCGTTGACTGAGACCACTGTTTCGTCCATTGTTCACTCCTAAACAAAAAAGACGCGGTGTCTATCACCGCGTCTTTGAAAAAACTCCTTCTCCTCGGAGGCTGTTATCGCCTGAGAAGCCTTACCCTCTCCCGAACGTTTTCCAAACACGCGGCATCAGCCGGACCATACCCCCAAACCTGAGGGGTAGAGGCGGCCATGTCGAGCAAGGCGATAACAAAGCAAACGTGTTTGGCGTTCATAGTTCAGGCAGTCTAGCATGGGGGAACGGCCGTTGTCAAGACCCGTGAGCCGTATTCCGTATCCCGTGTACCGTATGGCCGCACTCGACAACGTCCAACGGATTACGGACAACGGAATACGGATAACGGACTCCCAACCCTACTTCCCCGTATACTCCAGCAAGCTGCGCCCGGTCATCTCCTCCGGTTGGGGCTGGCCCATCAGCGCCAGGACCGTCGGGGCGACGTCGGCCAGCTTGCCGCGCGGGGTGAGGTTGATATAGCCATCGTGCCCGATGACGAAGAAGGCGACAGGTTGGGTGGTGTGGAAGGTGTGGGGTGTGCCGGTGAACGGGTCTATCATCCTGTCGCAATTGCCATGATCGGCCGTGACACAGGCGACGCCCCCTTTGGCGACGATGGCTTCGACCAGCCGGCCGACGCACTCATCCACGGCTTCGACGGCTTTAACGGCCGCTTCCAAGACGCCGGTATGCCCTACCATGTCTGGGTTGGCGAAGTTGACCAGGATGAAGTCATCGTCGTGGGTTTCCAGCCGTTTGAGGATGGCTTCGGTGAGAGGATAGGCGCTCATCTCCGGCTGCAAATCGTAGGTGGGCACTTTGGGCGAGGGTTCCAGGTGGCGCTCTTCGTTGGCGAAGGGAGTTTCGGCCCCGCCGTTGAAGAAATAGGTGACGTGGGCGTATTTTTCCGTCTCGGCGGCGTGGAACTGCTTGAGTCCGGCGCTGCCGATCACTTCGGCCAGGACGTTGACCAGTTCCACGTCGGGGAAGAGGAGTTGCACGGGATAGCTGGGGTCGTAGTTGGTCAGGGTCAACAGCGTCAGGTCGGGGATGTAGTCGCGGGCGAAGCCGTCGAAGTCGGGGAAGGCGAAGGCGGTGACGAGTTGACGCATCCGGTCGGCGCGGAAGTTATAGAAGAGGATGGCGTCGCCGGGCTGGATGGTGACGTCGCGGTCGCATTCGATGGCGACGGGGAGGATGAATTCGTCGGTGGTCCCTTCGGCGTGGGCTTGTTCGATGGCGGCGCGGGGGGAAACGGCCGTTTTCCCCTCTACCCCTTCGTGCTTCGCAATCACGTCATACCCGGTCACCGTCCGCGCCCAACGCTTGTCCCGGTCCATCGTGTAATAACGGCCGCTCACCGAAGCCACAACCACGCGCTTCTTCTCCTGATACGCTTCTAGCGGTTTAAGGAATTCCAGACTGCTGTGCGGCGGCGTGTCTCGGCCGTCGGTGAGGATGTGCAAAATTGGCTCTACCGCTTGGGCGTTGGCCAGGTCCAAAATGGCGAAGAGGTGGTCGCTGTGGCTGTGGACGCCGCCCGACCCAAACAGGCCGATGACGTGCAGCTTATGGCCGCCCGCCTTCACCTTTGCCAACGCCTCTGTCAGCGCCGGAATGCGGCCAAAGGAGCCATCGCGGATAGCCAGGTTGATCCGGGTGAGGTCCTGATAGACGATGCGGCCGGCGCCCAGGTTCAGGTGGCCCACTTCGGAGTTGCCCATCTGCCCCTCCGGCAGCCCTACCGCCTCGCCCGAAGCGTCCAGCACAGAGCGCTCCAACTCCCGATTCCACCTGTCATAATTGGGCGTATTGCCCAGAACCACTGCGTTGCCATAAGCATTTTCCCGAATCCCCCACCCATCCATGATGATCAGGGCGACGGGTTTGTAGGTTTTTTTCATGAGACTGTTCTCCTGAGTAATTGTGAATGATGAATGGTAAATGATGAATGATGAATGATGCCCTACTTCATCATTCATCATTCATCATTCAAACTTCTCCCGATTGTACCAGATGGGGCGGGTGGCAGAAACAAAAAAGCGACAGGTTTGGGGCCTGTCGCTTGTCTTGCTCCTCAGGTTGGACTCGAACCAACAACCCTGCGGTTAACAGCCGCATGCTCTGCCGTTGAGCTACTGAGGATTGCAGCGACGGGTATTTTAGCAAATCTGGCAGTTGTGTCAACTTGATTTTGCATTTGGGCCGGTAAACTCTTCTACGGGTTGCGGGCGTCAAATTCCTCTTTGGTCAGGCCGAAAATGAGTTCGTCGTAATAACGGCCGTTTGTATAGATATTCCGCCGTATCCGCCCCTCCTCCTGGCAGCCGAGCCGTTTGGCGTGCCGGATGATCCCCTCGTTGATCTCGATGCACTTGATGTTGTACTTCTGATAGCGCAGTTCGTGGAAGGCGTAGCGCAGCACGATGAGCTTCGCCTCCTCGGCGTAGCCTTGCCCGCGGAACGCGCGGTAGAGGCGCGAACCGGTCTCAAACGTGCCATTGCGTTGGTTCATCGAATGGATGTTGATGCCGCCCGCCAACTCCCCGGACAACGTCTCAATGGAAAACATGATGCGCTCGTCGCTGTTGTTGAACTCCGCGTAGCGTTCGGCGAAAGCCACCGCGTCCTGAGGCGATTTGGGCAAAGTCATGCCATAGTTGAGAAAGCGCATCGCCAGGCTGTCCGCTTCCTCCGCCAGCCACAAATCGCCATCTTCCAGGCGCATCGGCCGCAGGCGAATTTTTTCGCCTTGCCAGAAATAGTCGGTTAGGTTGAATGGTTTCATGGTTTTGGTGGCTGGTTGCCAGTTGCCGGTGGCCGGTGGCTGGCAACTGGCAACCGGCCACTGGCAACTAACTACCCGTCTCCCGAATGTAGGTTGTTACGTCGCTGTTGAAGATGATCTCTTCGACGTTAAATATAGCCCAGGGACGGCCGTCGTCAAACCAGGTGACGGCGGCGTCGAGCAGCGTGGGCGCGCCGTTTAGGTCTCCCCAGCGGCGCGATTCGTTGATCCAGAGCGTCTTGTGCGGGGCGTTTTCCCCTTTGTAGCGCATGGACTCGAAGAGATGGATCAGCCCCGTCTCCGGATCGAAGCGGACAATGAATTGCTCTTCTTCTGCGCCAAAGGGGATGTGGAGAACGGCCGTTGTCTCATCCACCGCCTCCCACCGAACACGCGGATCCGTCAGGAACAGCGAGGGCAGCCAGATAGATTCTGCCCAGAGGGCCAGATTGCCGCCCTGGTCCACCTGGGCGTTGTTTTCCACCACGCCGAACGGTAGTTCCAGCCGCCCCTTGCCCTCCAGAAAATGTTCATTCACCTTCATAATCGGCAGGCCAAAAAAGGTCGCCTCGATGTAATGGCGGTAATTTTGCCCCGCCTCATGGGTGAAACGGAAGCGCATGGGGAAGGTGATGTTACCCATCGGCCGCATCTCCCCCCGGCCGCTGATCACGGCCGAATGGATGACCGGAATGCGCTCGCCATACACCTGACGGTAGAAACGCTCCACCGGCGCGGGCAAGCCTGCGGGCAAAGGGATGGTCTCCGGCGGCGCGGCCAGTCGATCATAAGCGGCGAAGGGGGTAGGCTGCACCTTCAGACCAATCCAACCCACAAGCGCCAAAACCGCTACCACACCCACAAAAACAAACGCAATTTTCATCATTACCTCAAGGATTTATACCAACTACCAGCTACCAACTACCAACTCCCCTCCACCCGCCGCACGCTCAACAGCGTCAGACCCAGGTCGCGGATGCGGGCGAGGACGCCGTGCAGGGCTGCCTGATCAGACAGCGCGCCGTAGAGCAGGGTGCTGCCGTCAGGCAGGTGGCGCAGCGTCAGTTCCGGGAAGTGGGCGGCAACGGCGGCCCCCAGATGGCGCTCGACGCAAAATTCGTAGCGGAGGCTGTCGGCTGGCGCGTTCATCGTTCAGCGCCCCCGTCGCCAATCGGCGATAATCAGGTAGATCAGCGCGGCTTCCAGCAAAATCTGGGCCACTTTGGAGGATACCCCACCCGGCGAGAGCAGGACCAACGGCCGTTCCGCATACATGCTCAAGAAAAACCAGATCACCAGCCCATTGATCACCGCGCCAATCAGCCAAAGCCAGCGGCGGCGCAGCAAAATTAGCAGCCCACCCAGGGCATAACAGGCCGCCGCCGCAAAGACAATGGCCGACGACCCTTCTTCCGGCGCTAAATCCCCCACCCCCACCAAGCCAGATTCGATGAAGAGGTAGATAACGGCCGTTAACCAAGCCAACCCCGCCACCAGCCACATCACCTGGGGCAACTCCACTTGTTTTCTCCGTAAAGCAATCATGTTCATCTCCTGATAATTTTGCGTTCAGCCCGATGCTTACAAGATACTTTTTCGCTGCGTTGGCGGGATCACATGATGATGTAGTCTGGTGTGTGGTGGAGGGAAAACGGCCGTTTTCGTCCATCATGTCCATTGTCATATCTTTTGCGTGACTTTCGTTACTACATGCCAGACATCGGATTGAGGATAATCATTAGTAATTGTGAAATAATTCACAATCAGAATGAACAACCAGGCGCGTAAAAAATCCCCACCATACCGGAATTTTTTACGCCAAGAGAACAAGGAGAATTACGATGATTCGCACAACCATTTTCCCCGGCCGCTATGTGCAGGGGTACGAAGCCACCAAACGATTAGGACAAGAGGCCGCCCGCCTGGGCAAAACAGCTTTTCTGGTCTGTGACCCTTTTGCCTATGATAACCTGCTGCCTCGCTTCGAGACGGAACTGACCCAGGCAGTGGTCGTTAGCAAAGAGCGCTTCGGCGGCGAATGCTCCGATGAGGAGATCGAACGGCTGACTGCCCTGGTGAAAGCGGAAAAAACCGAAGTCATCATCGGCGTGGGCGGCGGCAAGGCGCTGGATACGGCCAAAGCGGTGGCCTACATGGCCCACCTCCCCGTCATCATCGTCCCGACCATCGCTTCAACCGATGCGCCGTGCAGCGCCCTCTCGGTCATCTACACCCCGCACGGCGTCTTCAAACGCTACCTGGTTTTGCCCCACAATCCCAACGTCGTCCTGGTAGACACCCAGATCATCGCCGAAGCGCCGGTCCGCTTTCTGGCTGCCGGTATCGGCGATGCCCTCTCCACCTGGTTCGAGGCGGACGCCTGCGAACGCTCCTTCGCCAGCAACATGACCGGCGACGTCGGTTCCATGACCGCCTACGCCCTCTCCCGCTTCTGCTATGAGACGCTGCTAGAATACGGCGTAGCGGCCAAAATCTCCTGCGAGGCGAAGGTGGTCACACCCGCTTTGGAGCATATCGTCGAGGCGAACACGCTGTTGAGCGGTCTCGGCTTCGAGAGCGGCGGCCTGGCCTCCTGCCACGCTATCCACAACGGCCTGACGGCCCTGGAGCAGACCCACGCCTACTGGCACGGCGAAAAGGTGACGATTGGCGTCCTGGCCTCGCTCTTCCTGACGGACAAACCGGCCGACCTGATTGACGAGGTATACACCTTATGCGAGTCGGTGGGGTTGCCCACCACCCTGGCGGAAATCGGCCTGGGCGACGTGAGCGATGAGGAGCTGATGGTGGTCGCCAAAGCGGCCTGCGCCGAGGGCGAAACCATCCACCACGAGCCAATGCCGGTTACCCCGGAAATGGTCTTCGCTGCCCTGAAAGCGGCCGATGGCGAAGGCCGCCGCCGCCAAAGCTAAAGACCACCAGACTACACGACTACTAGACTAGAGACTGGAGATAAAACATCTCCAGTCTCTTTTGGCTCTCTGAGGTTTGGTGTGGCAGGGGCGTCCCTTGTGGTCGCCCTCAGGGGCAGGCACAAGGCCAGCCCCTACACCACATCTAACATCAAAGAGCCTCTCTTTTTAGGGCAAAGCCACGAAGGGGCATAGGCGCACAGAAATGTCTGTGTTTCTCTGTGGGAATCTGCGCCTCATCCTTCTCAAGCCGGGGTTGGGACCAGCGCTTCGGCAACGTCGGCCGCCCAGGCGCGGATGGCTTGCCAGTCGCGGAAGTCGCCATAGGGGGCCTTCACCGCTTTGACGATGAGCTTTTCGGCGAAACCCAGGCTTTCCTTATCCAGTTTGCCAACGAAGATTTGGTGACCGCGCGCCCCGCTTTGGGCCATCAGCTCCGGCAGTTGTGCCGGGTCGCCGATGGGCTGCGGATTTTCCGCGCCAAGCGGCCCGCTGGTGAAAAGCCAGACCGGTTTACCCGCCAGGGCGGCCTGATTGTCGGCGACGTAGCCCCGCGCTTCGGCCAGCCAGGAACCGGCGTAGACGGCGCTGCCGATGATGGCGGCATCGTAGGAGGTGGCAGAGGGGGCTTCTTTGGCGTGGTAGATGTTTACAGTATGGCCGGCGCGGCGTAGTTCTTCGCCAATCGTGGCGGCGATTTCGTGGGTGCTGCCATGTTTGCTGGCAGATGTGACGAGAATGCGCATGGTATTGCTCCTTTCTTGAGTCTGATGACCGGGCGCTGAATTGCATAACCCGGCATGGTGGTACTATAGGGGATAACGGCCGTTTTGCGATCACATCATGATGTAGTTTTGGCCCTGCCGGTACAACATTTGGGTTTATGGTGCGTAAAGATTGACGTTGATGATTTTACAGTGGCGGGTGGTCATGTCAGTCGTTGGCCTCCCCATTTTCCAGGAGTTAAACAAATGGCGACAGTAACGGTTTCAAATATCAGTAAACGATTTGGGCAGGTGAAGGCGGTACAAGACGTCTCATTTGCCGTACAGCCAGGCGAGATTTTTGGCTTGCTTGGGCCAAATGGCGCCGGCAAAACCACCGCTATTCGCATCATGCTCGACATCTTCAAAGCGGACAGCGGCCAGGTCCGGCTCTCTTTTAATAGCCTGGAAAGCGATCCGGCGAAGGGGTTGAGCCAGACGGCCAAGGAGCGCATCGGCTATATGCCAGAGGAGCGCGGGCTGTATAAGGATTTGAAGCTGGAGCAGGTGATTATCTTTCTGGCGACGTTGAAAGGGATGGACGAACGCGCCGCGCGCCAGCGGTTGGAAGGGTGGTTGGAGCGGTTGGACCTGGCCGAACACCGGCAGAAGAAGATTCAGGAGTTGAGCAAAGGGATGCAGCAAAAGGCGCAGCTGATCGCCACGCTGCTGCATGAGCCGGACCTGATCATCGTGGATGAGCCGTTCTCCGGACTGGACCCGGTGAATACGCGGCTGGTGAAGGAGATTATGGAAGAGCAGCGGGCAGCCGGCCGCACCATCATTATGTCCACTCACCAGATGTATCAGGTGGAGGCGTTGTGTAACCGGATTGTGTTGATCAATAACGGCCGTTCTGTCCTCTACGGCGAAGTCAGCCAGATCAAACGCAACTTTGCCGGTAACGCCATCAGCCTGACCGGACATGGCGACTTTGCCGCCGTGCCCGGCGTGCTGGAAACGCGCCGCGAAAACGGGGCCTGGCACCTGGCTCTGGCCCCCGGAACCGATCCGCAAGCCGTCCTTCGCACCCTGGCTGTCCAGCCAGAGGCCCGGATCGAACGCTTCGAAGTGGCCGAGCCATCGCTCGACGACATTTTCGTCGCTGTCGTGCAAGAGAGCCGCGTTGCGAAAGAAGGGGCGCGGGTAAACGCAGATGAACGTGGATTGTAAGCTACGCCCTGGTATGGAGGTTTCCCATGCGTAATTTTTGGTTGATGGCGCGACATGAATATCTGAAGATGGCGGGCAAGCGGAGCTTTATCATCAGCACGCTGGCCATGCCGTTGGTGATTGTGGTGGTGATGGCGGTGAGTATCTTAGCCTCGTTGGGCAGCAGCAGCCGCGATCCGGTAGGTTACGTAGACCAGGCCGGTTTCCTGCCTCAGTCGGCAACAGTCGTGGTGGATGGTCGGAACAGCATCGAAATGCGCCCGTATGCTGACGAAGCGGCCGCGCAGGCCGCCATGGCAGGGGGTGAAATTCAAGCCTACCTGATCGTCCCGGCCGACTATCTGCTCTCTTTGCGCCTGACGATGGTCCATGGCGAGGAGACGCCCGGCATCCAGGTGCGTGAAGCGATTGAGGAATTTCTGCGCGGCGGCCTGATTGCCGCCCAGGCAAATCACCTGACGGTGGAGACGCAGGCGCGACTGCTGGAGGGCAATTCGTTGGTTACGCGCTCGGCCGATGGCCGCCGGGAGATAGGCCAGGGCAATTGGGTGAATGTGGTTCTGCCATTCGCGGCCGGTTTCTTTTTCGTCATGGCGGTGATTGGCTCGGCCGGGTATCTGCTGCAAGTGGTGACGGATGAGAAGGAAAACCGGACGATGGAGATCATGGTCACGTCGCTCAGTCCGGGGCAGATGATCGGCGGGAAGGCGATAGGGTTGATGGGGGTGTCGTTGACGCAGTTGGGGATTTGGCTGGGAACGGCCGTTATCGCCATTCTCGTCGCTGCCCAATTCTTCCCCATCATGCGGACCATCGCCATGCCCTGGGGGCTGCTGCTGATAGCGGCGCTCTTCTTCTTGCCCACCTACGCCCTCATCGCCGGCATCATGACAGCCATTGGCGGTTCTGTCACCGAGCTAAAGCAGGGGCAGCAGATTGCCGGATTGCTCAATCTGGTCTTCATCTTTCCCTACATTCTCACTGCCCTTATCCTCATCAACCCCAATTCACCGATGGTCGTGGCGATGACCCTGTTTCCCACGTCCGCTTTTGCCACCATCACCTTGCGTTGGAATCTGACGGTGGTGCCCTGGTGGCAGGTGGGCGTGAGTTGGGGACTGCTGGTGATAACGGCCGTTTTCTCCATTTGGGCTTCCGGGCGCATCTTCCGCGCCGGGATGCTCCGCTATGGTCAGAGCTTAAATCTATCCGCCGCGCTGAAAGCTATGCGATCTTGAATCGTGAACCGCAAGCCGTAATCCGTAATCCGTACACGGAATACGGATTACGGATTACGGTATACGGGATACGGAACACGGCAAAGAGGAAATCATGCGTAACATCTTCATTGTGATCAAACAAGAGGTTGTCACCACCATTGGCAAACCTTCTTTCTGGTTTATGACGTTTCTTTTCCCCTTGCTCATCCTGGGGATGAACGTCGGGGTACAAATAGCCACCAACCGTTCGATTGCGGAGCGCGAGAACTGGCAGCCAAACGCTGGCGCCGTAACTGGCGAGACTGACGCAGCGCCGCCTGTAGCCGAGGCCGAGGTGATATTACGCGCCATCGGGTACGTGGATCAGGCAGGGATTATTGTGGGCTTGCCAACGGCCGTTCCCCCTACCCTTTTCCGCTCCTTCCCCGACGAAGCCGCCGCCCAGTCCGCCCTGGCCGATGGGAGCATTGACCAATACTTCCTCGTCCCGGCCGACTACCTGACCGGCGGCGAGTTCATCCTGGTCGAGCGCGAATTCAGCCCCTTCGGCCGAGGCAATGACGCCCTGTTCGATTACGTTCTTACCTACAACCTGACCGGCGACGAATCATTGGCGATGGCCTTGCTCAATCCCACAGCCATGCTAGAAAGGCGCGAGTTAGCGCCAACGCCCAGCAGCGCAGCAGCAAACAACGATAGCGCCCTGGCGTTCATCGTCCCCTTTGCCACCATGTTCATCTTCTTCTTTCTGTTGATCAACAGCAGCGGCTACATGCTGCAAAGCGTCTCGCGGGAAAAAGAAAACCGCACCGTCGAGGTGCTGCTCGTCAGCCTGCGCCCGCGCGATCTGATGGTTGGCAAAATGCTCGGCCTGAGTCTGGTGGCCCTGCTGCAAATGGCGATCTGGGTGGGCGGCGCGCTCCTGCTGCTGGGGCGCGGGCAGGAATTGTTGAACCTGGCCGAAGCGATCACCCTGCCGCCCGGCTTTCTGATCTGGGCGCTGCTCTACTTCTTGCTCGGCTATCTGATGTACGCCTCAATGATGGGGGCGATTGGGGCATTGGCTCCCACCGCCCGCGAAGGCGGGCAGTTCGTCTTCATTATCCTGCTGCCGCTGATGCTGCCACTCTGGTTTAACACAGCCTTCATTCAATCGCCCAATGGCGGGTTGGCTACCTTCCTCAGCATCTTTCCGCTCACCGCGCCAACGGCAATGATGACGCGATTGGCATCCGTCAATGTGCCCGCCTGGCAGATAGCCGCCAGCCTGGGCGGTCTGGCTGTCACCGCCTATCTGATCATTCTGCTCGCCGGCCGCTTCTTCCGGGCAGACACACTGCTCTCCGGCGCAGCCATTGAGTGGCGGCGGGTGTGGGCGATGGTAAAGTAACCATGGGGCATTAGGAACCGTACCCGAATAACTTTAAATTGAACTCTGGCGTTTTTCAAATTTGCTTCCGGTAGGGGCAGGTTTGAAACCTGCCCCTACCGG
>CAYONK010000046.1:4108-12572 GCA_964405285.1 uncultured Ardenticatenaceae bacterium | reverse complement strand
TAAACGAAGGAGAACCGCGCTAAGAAAACCCAGCCTTTTTTGCCAAGAAGTTGCCGCCAAAATGCGTCCAAATCCTCGCCTCTACACACCCCAAACTCACCGTACATATTCGGGCCAGCATCACGCACCAGCGCAAAGCTACTTTGTAAACCAGAGTGCAAAACGGCCGTTCTCTCCCTTGCCGCCCACTCTTTTTGCCGTTACAACTTAAGGGGATAGGGTGGCCCGGCGGGGGAAAGAACGGCCGTTTTCGCTCATTCACCTGCAGAAACCAGGGGACGCGGGGCAGCTTACCAGCACGCGGCGACTCTGCCGGGTATACCGGTTGCTCTGTAACTACACTCTTAAACCAGGTTTGCCCGACAAAGGCAGAGGACAAAAACGAAGCGAAGAAAGAGTGTCATCATGAAGACTAATAGGATAAGATGACAAAAGAATGCAGACATCAAGTCATCTGGCCGCAACTACAACCAGACATGAAACAGCAGGAGGACACGCCATGAACCCTTTAGACACGCTCATCGCCCATGCCAAAGAGTCATTTGATCTGTCTGAACCCGACGACCAGGCCACTGTCCTGGCTCTAGCCGAAGCAAGGAAACGTTACCATTATGATCGTCATTGAAGGTCTAACCAAAAGCTATGGTCAGGATAAAGGCATTTTTGACCTGACATTACAGGTGGAGGAGGGGGAGACGTTGGGCTACCTTGGCCCGAACGGGGCGGGCAAGACGACCACAATTCGCCATTTGCTCGGCTTTCTCAATCCGGCCGCCGGCCGCTGCGCCATTAAGGGGTTGGATTGCCGGGAGCGGTCGGCTGAGATTCAGGCGTTCACCGGCTATCTGCCGGGGGAGACAGCCTTTTTGGACAACATGAGCGGTTACCAGTTTCTCGACCTGATGGCCGGGATGCGGCAGATGCGCTCAATGACCAAACGGGACCGGCTCATTGACGCGCTGGAACTGGATTGCAGCGGTAAAATTCGCAAGATGTCCAAAGGCATGAAACAGAAGCTGGGTCTGGTTGCCGCCCTGATGCACGATCCGGCCGTCCTGATTTTGGATGAGCCGACCAGCGGTCTGGACCCGCTGATGCAGCAGCGATTCGTTGCCCTCATCCAGGAAGAGAAAGCGGCGGGCAAGACCATTCTCATGTCGTCGCACAGCTTTCCAGAAACGGAGCGAACGTGCGACCGGGTGGCGATTATCCGGCACGGCCGTTTGGTCGCCCTGGAGTCTATCAACACGCTGCGCGCGGCGCAGCAAAAGCGTTACATCGTCACCTTTGCCGACGAGAGCGGCGCCGACGCCTTTACCCAGACCGGGCTGTCCATCGTCGCCCATAGCGGCCCCATTGTCGAAGTCGCCATCCAGGACAATCTGGCCGAATTTTTGGCCGCTTTGCCTCACTACCCTATTGCCGCCCTGGACACGACGCAGCTTGGGCTGGAAGATATTTTCATGCAATATTATGGCAAGGAGCAAGCCCATGATTAGCCTCCCTCTGCTTCGCGTAACCGCAAAATCCAACTATGTTATCTGGCTCGTTTTCGCCGCGATTCTGGCGATGTACCTTTCCATTATCGCCAGCATGTATGACCCCGAGGCCATTGACGCGATGGCAGCGCTGCTGGAAGCGCTGCCGCCGCAGTTGGTGGAGGCGATGAGTTTCAGCCTGGTAGCCCCGTCGCTGTTAGGCTTCCTGGCCGGTTACTTTTACGGCTTCCTGATCCTCTTCTTCCCCCTGATTTACATGGTGATTATGGCTGACCGGATGATCGCCAAACATGTGGAGAATGGCTCGATGGCCTTTTTGCTGGCAACGCCCAACTCGCGGGTCAAAATCGCCTTGACCCAGGCGGCCTTTCTGCTGGGCAGCATGACCCTGCTCATTGTTTTTGTCGCCGTTATCGGCCTCTTGAGCAGTCAGGCAATGTTTCCCGGCGAACTGGAGATTGGCGGTTTCATCCTTTTGAACGTTGGCGTCGCGCTGCTTTATTTTGCCCTTAGCGGCATTGGGTTTCTGGCTTCCTGTCTATTCAACCAGAGCAAACATTCGCTGGCGTTGGGCGGCGGCTTGCCGGTTCTGTTCTTCGTGATTAACTTGCTGGCTAATTCCGGCGAGCAGTTGTCGGGACTGCGCTACATCACGCTGTTGAGCCTGTTCGACGCTGCGGCCATTGTCAATGGCGATGGCTACCTGCCTGCTTTTGCCGCCTTAGCCTTTTTGGGGCTGGCCTTGTACGCGGCCGGCGTTTACATCTTCGCCCGCAAGGATTTACCGCTGTAATAGGCGCCGTTGTCACCGTTATTCTTTAATCACCTAGATGACCTTTTGTGAGAACTTCAACCGGAGGCCGCCCACTGTACGTTTCTAAGGAGACATCATGCCAGAACCAGATAAAACACGTATCCGTTCTTTTGAGGACGCGCCCGCATTTTGGCAATGGCTGGCGCAGAATCATGACACTGAGCCAGAGGTGTGGCTTAAAATTTACAAAAAAGGCTCTGGTCAGAAAACGATTGATTGGAACGGCGCCGTCATAGAAGCCCTCTGTTGGGGCTGGATTGATGGCGTCAAAAAGCCGCTTGACGAACAGGCTTATTTGCAGCGGTTTACCCCCCGCCGTCCAGGCAGCAACTGGTCCAAACGGAATCGTGAGCATGTGGAGCGCCTTATCGCTGAGGGCCGAATGCAGGAGCCTGGCTTGATCCATGTGCGGGCTGCCCAGGCAGACGGCCGTTGGGAGTCAGCTTATGCACCCCCCAGCGAAATGACCATGCCTGAGGATTTTCTGGCAGCTTTGGCAGAACGGCCGTCGGCCAAAGCCTTTTTTGCAACACTGAATCGTCAAAATCAGTATGCCATTGCCTACCGTCTGCAAACGGCCAGGAAACCGGAAACGCGCCAGAAGCGCTTCGATAGTTTTCTAGCGATGCTGGAAAAAGAAGAAACCCTGTATTGAAGCAAGGGTAATTTTGCATATCGCCCCAAAAAGGTTCATTTCAAAATTTCTTCTCGAGTACGAATGATCGAAAACAACCAAATTGGCAGACTGTGTCTAACTTAATCTACTCAAGTACAATATGCTGGATTGAACCATTTTGGGGGGATATGCGAAAACACCCTCATTGTAAACCCAGCGAGCCACGGCAGCGATAGCCCGGCGCGGCACAAGCTCCTTGATAAAAACCACCCCCCGCCGCCAGCCGTCGGCCGCTTGCCGTCCCACGTAAAAGCGCAAATTGACCTCTTCAAAATTGATATGGCCGGGAATGGGCAACCCGCGCAGCCGGGTGCTGAGGAACAGGAAACCAACGACGCTGACATAGCAGCGTCCTTGCCAGAAATCCAACGCGGTACCTGCCGGGACGTAAGGCGTGAGCAGGGCGGGGTCAATTTCATAGTTAAGCATGGCCAGGTAACGCCAGTCGGCCGTTAGGAAGGGGGTTCTATCGTTCATATTAACGTATCAGGCACAATGTTTCTTCATAAATCAGTAGACATTATTGGAATTAACGTTATGTCAAAAAAGCCGATCCGCAGATTACGCAGTTACACTGAGTCGGAATTACACGGAGATGCACAGAGGACACACGGAGGTTCACGGAGGTTTTTCAGAAATAAGCGAAGTCCTTAAACAGCCTCTCTCCTGATCTCCGTGACTTCTCCGCGCCACTCCGTGTAATCGCAGATTAAGGAGAAGAAATCTGTGGAATCTGTGGAATCTGCGTAATCTGCGGACAAATGCTTATTTCCGATAATGTCTAGTAGATGTGGGCCAATGGCTACTATTTCCAGCACGCCTTGCGGCGCGTTATTCACTATCTGGGATTTTCGGAGCAAATGAACGATTTCCTACGTTAAGGAAGTTTGGAGGCTTTGAAGCTCATTTCAGCTCGAAAATCAATCACTTTGTTCATCAAAAGGGATTATGGTGCATCAAAAACGGCCGTTAAGTGAGCAAATTCTTCCCAGAACGGCTCGCTTGGCACTGTTTTCCGCAACATAAGACAAGTTATCACGGTAATTATACTATGTTGCAAAAATGGCTAATCGTAGGTTTTCGTCCTTTTACTCCCAATACGCCGATTGGCCGGTTGACAAAAGAAAATAAGGATAATATGATTAGCCTAATTGTATCATCCTTGTTTCAAAAGGGGGAGAGTTTATGCTTGTTGACCGCGCTAGAGAATTGCAAGAGTTAAACAGTCTGCTGCACGCGCCTGCCGCCCGGCTGGTCGCGGTGAGCGGCCGACGCCGTTTAGGGAAAACGACCTTGCTGGTGCATTGGGCCAAGAGCAGTGGCCATCCCTTTCTTTATTGGGTAGCGTCCCATTTTCCCTCGGCCGTTTTGCTGGCCGAATTTTCGCGTAAGGTGTGGGGGCACGCCAATCCAGGCAAACGCATTCCGCGACAATTCAGCTACGACAGTTGGCAGGAAGCCTTTGAGATGTTGGCCGAAGCCTGCCAGGGGGAGAAGCGGCACATCGTCATTTTTGACGAATTTCCCTACGCCGTGCAATCTGAACCGGGGCTGCCGTCTGCGCTGCAAAATGCGTGGGATCATCATCTGAAGTTTAGCAACGTTTGCCTGGCCCTGTGCGGCAGCCAGGTGAGCATGATGGACCGCCTACTAGGAGCCGACGCCCCTTTATACGGGCGAATGGCCGGGCCATTGCGCGTACGCCCGCTCCCCTTTGCCGCGACGGCAACCTTTTTCCCGCGCTACAACGCCGAGCAGCGCGTGGCGGCATACGCCATTCTAGGCGGCGTGCCCGCTTACCTGGAGCAATTCTCCGACGAGCGCTCGATCCTGGAAAATCTACGCCATCATCTATTTCAGGATGTCGGCTTGTTTCGCACCGATCCCGAATTTCTCATCGGGGAACAAGTGCGCGATTTGCGTAATTATCAGGCTGTCTTGGCGGCCATCGCTGATGGGGCGCGTAAACCGGCGGACATTGGCTTGCACGCAAAACTGCCCCACCGTTCCGGCGTAGACCCCTATCTGGCCCAGTTGGTGGAAATGGATTATGTGCGCCGCGAGTTGCCGGTCACTGTGCCGCCAGCGCAGCGGGCGACTTCGCGCTCCAGCCGATACGTTTTAGCCGATAACTATCTGCGCTTCTATTTTCGCTTTGTGCGGGCCAATCTGGATCTAATCGCCCAACAATTGTATGAGGAATTAGAAGCGCGCATCTCCGAACAGTTACGAGCCTTTATCGGCATGACGGCTTTTGAAGAATTGTGCCAGGAGTGGGTATTGCGCCAGGCGCGACAAGGGAAGTTGCCGTTTGCTGTGGAGCAGGTTGGCTCTCATTGGGATAGTCAGGTACAGGTAGATGTGGCGGCTATCAACTGGCACGAAAAAGCATTGCTGTTGGGCGAGGCGAAGTGGCAGCCTGACCCTGTGGAGCGAGCGGTTGTCCGCGAGCTAATCGAAGAGAAAACGACCAGGGTGAAAGCGGCTTTGCCTGACAGCGGCGAGGGGTGGCGTTTTTTCTACGCCTTTTTCAGCCGGGCTGGTTTTACAGTCGCGGCGCAGCAGTTGGCTGAGGAATATCAGGCGCAGCTTGTAGATTTGGCTCGACTTGACCGGGATTTAGCCGAGAGTTGAGCGGATGATGGGCGAGAGCAGATGAAGCGGCGCATCTACCCCTTGCGGCAAAAGGTGGAAGCGCAGCCGGAGCGCCCATCACTACTACTGAATGCGCGCGGCAGCGGGTATCGGCTGGCTGAAGCTGGCGCAAGCAAAGGCAAGCCTGAGGTGTCGGGACGTGATGGTATGTAAATAGGAAGCGTGTCTGTTGCTCCCCGCGTTAAACGGCTAAAAATAGCGCTGACGGAAAGGTCATTTGGTGCTTCAACCGTCCGGGGAAATGGTGGGGAAAACGGCCGTTTTCTCCCTCATCTCCCGCCCAAAATAACCGTACATATTGGGGCCAAACATCTTTTACCAGCCCGAAGTCACTTCTCAAGCAAAGTACGGAACGGCCGTTTCCCTCTGTTTTCTACTGCCCCAGGTAAGAGATAGCTCAATGGGAACGGCCGTTTGGCTACCCTCAAAACAGGCGAACGGCCCGGTTGAACGTCGGGCGCTAGACCTTGCTTTCGCCATCGGAGACAGACCATGAAATCAGGAACCGTCTCAAGCCAGGTTACTGCGCACTCGCGGTCGTCGCTCTGGCGTGCAGGGTAAGCAAGCGGCGGTGGGCCGCAACTTCATCTAAAAATGCGCTTTGGGCTGCTGCGTCCGCAATCCCGGCCGCTTGTCGGCGCAGCGTATCCACCGCCTGCCGCAGCAATAAGTCGGCGCGTTCATCATCCCCTCTAACTTGAAGCAGGGTGACGCAGTCTAGGTAAAGCTGCCCCAACGCTTCACAATCGGGTTGGGGATTGGCAATCAGATAGCCAACGGTCGTTTCCAGCAAAGGCCAGGCTTCATCCGCTCTTTCAGCCGCCAAATGGACTGCTGCCAACGCCGCCTCAGCTTCCACCTTCAGCGAAATCATGTCCAACTCGTCCCAGAGCGCGATGGCCTCGGTGTAAACGGCCGTTGCCCGTTCCCAACTCTTCTGCCCGCGCAAAGCATGGCCCAGACTACTCAGCGCATAAGCTCGCAGCAGCGGATTGCCGATTTCGGCGGCGATGGCCAGCGCGGCTTCGGCTTGCTGTTCGGCCACCTGTGCCTCACCCTGAAAATGGTGGAGCAGGGCGAGCCGGGTTAAGGTTGTGCCAATGCTGCGCCTGTCTTGAATGGCGGAGTAAGTGGCTAAAACGACTGACAATCGCTCTTGCGCTTCCTTATATTGTCCCAGGGCCAAGGCCAGGTCGGCCAGATAACGCTGCGTGTCCGCGATCCCCTTGCTTTGGCCGATTTCCTGATACCAGGCTAACGCTTGCATGTAACAATCTCGCGCCCGCCTGAAATCGTAATCCCAGGCAGCCAGCCGTCCCAGCATATTGGCCGCCATCGCGCCGTTGCTCCGGTCGCCCATCTGCTGAAAAACAGCCAGGGATTCCTGAAAATAGGCGACCGCTTGCGCTTCCTGCCCCAGATTGCTGCTGGTCGTTCCTAGGGCCACCAGCACGCGGGCGCTGCTCAAGCCGGTGGGATCCACTTGTCGCTGCATCGCCAGCGCTTTTTCCAACAATGTTTGGGCCGTCAGATTATCCCCTTGCCGAGCAACAACCACAGCCAGGGAGCGGTAAGTTCGCGCCAGTCCCAGCGGGTCGCCGCTCGCCTCGTAAATGACCAATGCCTGGCGAATCGCCTTTTCCGCCTGGGCATAATCGCCCGTCCGCTCTCCCACAAAGCCCAGCAAGCGGTATGCGCGCGCCAGAAGCCAGGGCGCTTGAACCTTTTCAGCCTCGGCCACAGCTTGCGCAATGATTTCCTGTGCCGCCGTCGTATCTTCCTGATGCAATAAAGCGGCAGCGGTGATTAGATAAGCCCAGGCCAGCAAGGCGGGATCGGACAGACCAGCGACGAGAGCGGCGGCAACGGCCGTTTCCACCGCCGCATACTCCTGCCGTTCCAGCAAAAACGCAGCCTGATACACCTGCAGAGCCGGGGGCGCCGCTGCGAGTCCGTCCAGCGCCGCGCCAAAAGCGGCCTCACCCGCCTGGAATAACCCGGCCACCTCGTAAAAGCGGGCCAGTCCTGGGGCCATCGCCAAAAGCAAATCCTCATTTTCGGCGGCAATGGCCGTGTGCCAGGCCGTTTCGCTATTGGCCAGGTCGGCCAGTAGTTGGTGAGCAACGGCCGTTTGTTCCGGACCGCGCAGCGCCTTTGCCGCCCGCTCAAGCTGGGCGGCAAAATAGGCGGCATGGTCGGCAGCGGCCGTTGCGCTGTCATCCAGCCGCTCCAGGGCGTATTGGCGGACAACTTCGTGCAGGCTGTAACGGCCGTTTGCCTCAGCCCGGACGAGCGATTTGGCCGCCAGTTGTGCCAGCATGGCTGGGACAGCCTGGGCGACAGACTCAGCCGCCGCGGCTGTAAACCCGCCATGAAACAGGGCCAGCCGCGCCAGGGCGGTCTGCTGCGCGGGCATTAGCAGCGCCCAGGAATGGTCAAACACGGCACGTAGGCTGCGATGGCGGGCGGGCACGTCGCGCATCATCGTCGCCAGCCGGTCGAAACTGCCTCGAATTTGCGCCAACAGTTGGGGCGGCGATTCGGCATCCAGCAGGGAAGCGGCCAGTTCCAACGCCAGCGGCGTCCCTTCCACCAGGCGGCAGAGGTCGGCAACGGCCGTTTCTTGCCGCGCCAACGTAAAATCAGGCTGCACCCGCTGCCCCATTTGCACAAAAAGCTGCACCGCGTCGAAGTCAGCCACATTCACTGCCGCCACTGGCGGCGTGGGCAGTCCGGCCAATGGCAGGCGGGTCTCCCAGCGCAGTTGCAGATACTCCCGCGAGGTGACGATCAGGCGCAGCCGGGGCGCGTTTTCCAATA
>CAYONK010000046.1:0-4098 GCA_964405285.1 uncultured Ardenticatenaceae bacterium | reverse complement strand
CCAATAGAGCCAGAACGAGAGCGGCGGCCGGTTCTAGCGCCTGCTCCACGTTGTCCAGCAGCAGCAGCGCCTCTTTGTCGCGCAGGTAGGCCAGCAGCTCTGCCTGTTCACCGCCGACAGCCAGCGTCAGCCCCAGGGCAGCGGCGATGGCCTGCACCAGCCCGGCGCTACCGGTCGCTTCGGCCAACGGGACAAAAAAGACGCCATCGAGAAAAGCGTAAGCCTGGTCGCTGATAGCTGCCAAAGCCAGCCGCGTTTTACCGCTGCCACCTGGCCCGGCCAGGGTGATCAGCCGCCGCGCCGGGTCGTTGAACCAAGCGAAAAGCTGGCCCAATTCGGCGGCGCGGCCGATTAGCGGGGTGGGTTGGGGCGGGAGGCTGTGGAGTTGGGGGCGCTGGCGAGCGGTTTGGATGCGTTGGTAAACGGCCGTTGTCTCGACCATCGGTTCCACGCCCAACTCATCGAGGAGCAGGGCGCGGCAGGTGTCGTACTGCGCCAGAGCGGCGTTGAATTGGCCGGTGCGGGCCAACAGTCGCATGAGCAGGCGGTGGGATTCTTCGCGCCACGGTTCCAAGTCGAGCAGGCGGCGCAAACTGGCGATGGCTGCCGCCCACTCCCCGGCGCGGGTCTGGCTGTGGGCCAATCGGTCCAGGCCGGTGAGGGCCAGCAGCCGCCAGCGCTCCCGCTCTTGTTGCAGCCAGCTTTCCAGTTCGGGCGCGTCCTGAGGGTAGAGGCCATCGAGGAAGGGGCCGCGATAGTGGGCGACGGCGGCGTCCAGGGTTATGTCGCCCTCGTTTAAAGCTTGCTGGAGAACGGCCGTATCCAGCCAAAGCGGTTGGGCGGGGTTGAAAGCGGCCGTTTTGCGGTTGGCTTCGATGGTGTTGGGCAGGAGTTGGCGCAGGTTGTAAACGGCCGTGCTCAAGTTAGCCCGCGCCCGCGCCTCGCTCATCTCCCCCCACAGCAGCCCGGCAAGCTGCGGCCGGCTGTGTTCACCGGGGTTGAGCAGCAGGTAACAGAGCAGGAGCAGTTCCTTTTCTGAGGCAAAGCCTGTGACGGGTTGGCCGTTCAGGCTTATTTGCGGGCGGCCTAACAAATTAAATTTAAGCATCAGGGAGATTTCCGTTTCCCAATTGAGACTGAATTGAGAATAGCCGTTTATGCTGTGCGTAGTTGCTCATTATAGAAACGTTTTCACGGAAAAGGCAAATTCGATGAATGATGAAACGGCCGTTCCCGCCCATCGCACCTTAATCCTGCGCTGCTGGTCAGAACATGATGATGCTAAGTCCCGGCGCTTCTGGCGCTTCCACCTGCAATGGCTGGATACCCAGGAGCGGCAGAGTTTCGCCAGTCTGGATGATCTATTGGCCTCGTTTGACAGCGTCTTCGGCCCAGAAGACACCCCATACACGCCGTAAAGGCCTCCGCCTATGGCGCAGGGTCGGCCCTCGTGGTTGCCCTATCGGATAATCAATTAATCGGGCAGGCACATGGCCTACCCCTACCAAAATACAAGTAGGAGAAACCCTATGAAACGCGCATCAATTTTTTGGTTAGTTTTAATCCTGGGTCTGAGCCTGGCCTGTAATTTTTCGACAGAACTACCGGGCGAACCCGCAACCCTTCCACCGCAGCCAACAGAGACTGTACCGCAACCCACCATCGAGTCACCCCAGCCCACGGTAGACCCGGCAGACAACCGGGGGGTTGACGGCTTGGTCAACAGCCTGCCCGAATGGAGCGACGTCTCGCCGGATGCGCTGGAGAATAACGGGGTACCGACAGGGGAAACGGCCGTTATCGGCGAAATAACAGGCAGTGACAACAGCCTCTACACCTGCACCACCACCCCCTACAGCATCACCAAAAATCCGCAGGAGATCGCCATTCACAATCCCGACGCGGCCGTACTGTGGCCGGGGGCGCTCATTCGCGGCCGCTCCCATCTGCAAACCGGCTCGCTGGAACTGCTGGCCGTCAGCCGGGACAAGCGTGCCCCGCTGGGCATTTCCGTTCAGGGCGGCGGCGTGCTGGGTATCCCCGGCGGCGTCAGTACCGTTGTCCAGCAACCGGTGGGCAGCACCATCCGCGAGGGCATCAACCAGATCGTGGTCAATACGCTGGAAACGAATGTGGCCGCTGGTGCTGGAACCAGTTCTTTTAATTCCGTCGAGAGCCACAGCAGCGCCCAGGCGCTGCTGAATCTGGGCCTCGATGCCCGTTATTTGGGGGCGGAGGCGTCCGGACGGCTCAACTACAGCCGGGCGGCCAACGAGCATACTTACACTGCCTACTTTGTGCAGCGGCTCTTTACCGTTGCCGTCGATTTGCCGGAACGGCCGTCTTCTTTCTTTGCCGACAACGTTACCGCCGCCGACTTGCAAAGCCTGGGCATCAGCCCCGACAATTTGCCGCTCTATATTGACAGCGTGTCATACGGCCGTATCCTCATGTTCACCTTCACCTCCAGCGACAGCCGGGAGCGCATCGCCGCCGCCCTGGAGTTCTCCTACAACTCGCCGGTGGGCGGCGTGGATGGTTTTGCCGAAGCCGAACTACGCCAGACCCTCTCCAACGCCCGCATCGAAATTTTTGCCCTGGGCGGCCCCAACACCGGCGTGCAGAACCTCATTCGGGAGGGCAATCTGGCCGCCTACTTTGCGGCGCCCCTGGCTATCAACCAGGTAGAGCCAATCTCCTTCACTATTCGCAACCTGAACGACAACCGGCTGGCGCGGGTAGCCAATACCACCGACTATGAGGTGCGCGAATGCCAGCCCGCGACCGGCGGCCTGCCGCAGCCCATCCACTGGTGGACGGCCGATGATACGCTCGATGACGTGGCCGGCGGCATTCCCTTTGGCGTACAGCGCGGCTCTTATGGGGTGGGCTGGAATGGGGCCGACCCGACCGATAAAGCCTTTGTCTTTGATGGGTCCGGCCAATACTTGAACACTCACCCCACCTTGCAGGTCGTACCTACCAACAGCGCCTACACCATTAGCGCCTGGATTAACCCCCGCGCTTTTAGCGAGCAGGAAAGCAGCACCATCATTAGCCAGGTTGGCGGTAGGCAACTGGCCGGTGATTTTGGCCTGCGCGTGCGCCAGAACGGCACGTTGATATTCTGGCGTCGTCCCAATGACGGGAACGTGTCCGTAGACCTGGTAACAACTAACAGATCAATTCCCGCCAACCGGTGGACGCACGTTGTGGCCGTTTATGGCAGCGCTGAGAGCGGCGGCAATATGCGCCTGTACGTCAATGGCGAGGTATGGGCAGATGCGGTGACTGTCGGCCGTTACGGCGCCCTCCAGCCCCGTCCCGACACCGACCTGACGATGACCCGTATCGGTTCCAGCGAGCTAATGCCCGATAGCAGCCGCCGCACGCCTTTTAACGGTTCAATAGACGAGATCATGATCTTCGACCGCGCCCTCACGGCCGAAGAGGTGCAGGCGATGTACCAGAACTTTGGACAGTATAAGCAGTAACGAACAATCCCTACCCATTATCAGTGCGTGTAGGCTATCAAGCCGACAAGGAGAATATTATGTTCACTTTTCCCAAGATTGTAATGAAAATGTTGTTTCTCGGATTACTATCGCTCATGGGCGTCGCCTCGCTGGCGTCCCCCCCGCCGCTGCCCGCGCAGCAGATGCAGGGGCAGGCGGCGCTTGATTTTCTGGCCCACACCGGCATTCTGTCGCAGATAGAGGCAGACACGGCGCCGCAAGGCCGCCCCTTCCTGGAACCAGCTTCCCATAGCGCGACAGATTATGCAGCCGGTGATAGCCTGGGCCATTCCGTAGTTGTCAGTGGAGATACGCTGATCGTCGGCGCGTTCCTGGCCAACGTCGATAGTAGCGCCAACCAGGGGGCGGCCTACGTCTTCACGCGCAGCGGCACGAACTGGAGCCAGCAGCAGAAGCTGGTGGCCGACGACGGCGCTGCCGGTGATAGGTTCGGAACTTCCGTGGCCCTGGACGGGGAGATGGCGCTGGTCGGCGCTAACCGGGCCAACGTGAGCGGAAATACCAATCAGGGGGCCGCCTACGTCTTCACGCGCAGCGGCGCGAACTGGAGCCAGCAGCAGAA
>CAYONK010000045.1:0-12620 GCA_964405285.1 uncultured Ardenticatenaceae bacterium | reverse complement strand
CGATGGTGGGGAAGGGAGCGGCGACGACGTAGGTCCATTGGGCAAACGGCCGTTCCCCTTCCAGCCCAAGCCGGACGTCGGCATCCGCCTCGCCAACCCAGGTGAAACGGCCGTTGGAGGCGGCGGCGAATTGGGCGATCTGCGCTTGCAGCGCGCCGGGCGTGTCTGGTCCGGCTCCGATGCGCCAGCCCTGATCGGCAGCGACGGCGGGAGCGGGTTCGGCGGGTTGGGGGAGCGGTGGCAGGGTAACGGCCGTTTGCGGGGTGATGATGGGCGTGGGCGGGCGGTCTGGCTGGCTCGCGGCCAGTTCGCCGGTCGGCGTGGCCGCTGGCAAGGGAACGGATGCTGGCAGGATGGGGGTGGGGTATACTACGTCTGCCGTCCCCTGGCAGGCGGTGAAGAGGAAGATGAAGAAAACGGCCGTGAGGAAGGGAAACGGCCGTTTGCCGCTAGACAAGATACGTATACCCATTACAATAGACACCATCGGCAATAAACCAAACCCAACAACCAAACTTTTGCATAGGGAGCAACCCATGCCCGAAATTGATCTCTATAGCCCAAGTCTATACATCAATCGTGAATTAAGCCATATCGAGTTCAACCGGCGCGTCCTGCACGAATGCTATCGTGAAGACCACTCCTTGCTGGAGCGAGTGAAATTCCTCGCCATCTTCACCAGCAACATGGACGAATTCTTCATGGTCCGCGTCTCCGGCCTGAAACAGCAGGTCATGTTCGGCATCACCAAAACACCGGCCGATGGTCTGCTGCCCCGCGAACAGCTTGTCGCCATCTACCGCACCGTCACCCAGCTTTTCGCCGAAGCGATGACCATCTGGCGCGAACTGCTCCATCCCGCTTTAGAACAAGCCAAAATCCATGTGCTGGATTACGACCAACTCAAGAAAGGGCAGCAAAACCGCCTCTCTGAATACTTTGAGGAATCCATCTTCCCTGTCCTTACGCCGCTCGCTTTTGACCCCGGCCACCCCTTTCCCCACATCTCCAACCTCAGCCTCAACCTGGCCGTCGTCATCCGCGACCCGGAAAAAAACGAAACCCACTTTGCCCGCGTCAAAGTGCCCGCCAGCCTGCCGCGCCTGGTCCCCCTGAAGCCCGTAGACCCGGATGAATTACTCATCCCTACCATGCAAAAATTTGTCTGGGTAGAACAAGTCATCGCCGCCAATTTGGAACGTCTCTTCCCCGGCAATGAAATCGTCGCCGCCTATCCCTTCCGCATCACCCGCAACACTGACATGGAGATTCAGGAAGAGGAAGCAGACGACCTGCTGCTGACGATGGAGAAAAACCTGCGCCAACGTCACTTCGGATCGCCGGTGCGCCTGGAAATAGATGATAAGACGCCCGACAACGTCCGTGACCTGCTGCAAGCAAACTTGCAGATGAGCAGCTACGACGTTTACACCTTCAACGGCCCGCTCGGCCTGAGCAGCCTTTGGGAATTGCATAAATTGGAGCGCCCGGAGCTAAAAGACCCACCGTTCCGCTCGCAATATCCACCGGCGATGCAAAGCGGCGAGCAGATATTTCAGATTCTGCGTCGTCAGGACATCTTGCTCCACCATCCCTACGACAGCTTCTCGCCGGTGATAGACTTTGTGCGGGCAGCTGCCGAAGACCCGGACGTATTGGCTATCAAACAAACGCTCTACCGCGTTGGGCCAAATCCGCCCATCGTCCATGCCCTGATGCGGGCGCGGGAGAATGGCAAGCAGGTTTCGGTGCTAGTGGAGTTGAAAGCGCGCTTCGACGAAGAGAGCAACATCGAATGGGCCAGGGCGTTAGAAAATGCCGGGGTCCACGTCGTCTATGGCCTGATCGGCCTGAAGACCCATTGCAAAGTGACGTTGGTCGTGCGCCGCGAGCGCGACGGGCTGCGCCGCTACGTTCATCTGGCCACCGGCAACTACAACAGCATCACTGCCCGCATTTATACCGATCTGGGCCTGATGACCAGCAGCGATGAGATGGGGGCGGACGCTTCTGAGTTGTTTAACTATCTCACGGGATACTCAAAACAGCGGGTGTACCGCAAATTCCTGGTGGCTCCGGTCAACCTGCGCGAGAATATGCTGCGTTTTATCGCTCAGGAGATGGAACATGGCTCGCAGGGGCGGATCATCATCAAGGCGAACTCGCTGGTTGATCCGCAAATCATTCGGGCGCTCTACCGCGCTTCGATGGCCGGTGTCCAGATAGATTTGCTAATTCGCGGGATTTGCTGCCTGCGCCCAGGGGTAGAAGGGGTGAGCGACAACATCCGGGTGGTGAGCATCGTCGGCCGTTTTCTGGAACACAGCCGTATCTACTACTTTCACAACAATGGCGATCCGACGCTGTACGTCGGCTCTGCCGACCTGATGCCGCGCAACATTGACCGGCGGGTGGAAGTGGTGTTTCCCATTGAAGAAGAGCAGATGCGCCGCCGGTTGGTAGAGGAGATTTTAGAGGTTTACCTGCAAGACACGGCCAAAACGTGGCAGCTACAAGCCGATGGCAGTTATCTGCCACCGGTAACGCCGGAAGATGGCGCAGTCGCCTTCAACAGTCAACTTTGGTTTTTGAATGGGCATGAAACGGAGCTGCTCGACGAGCTTACCATGCTTGTGCGCCCAACAGCACAGCCACAAACCACACCATAAAATCATATTTCATCAGTTGACTGAGGCGTTCCAGTTGGGCGCCGGTGCGGTAGCGGTTGACTTTGACCAGAATGTAGAGGATGACCGGGTAAACGCCAAAAACGACAATGTAGGCGTAGATGGGGCTGTAGACGCTAAAGAGGTAGGGGAGCATCATCATACCGAGGGTGGCCCAGGCCAGCACGAAAAAGAGGATGCGCGCCGGCCGTTTGCCCCAGACGGTGGAAATGGTGCGAATACGCTGACGCAGGTCGCCTTCGTAGTCGGCGATGGTCTTGAGAACCTCGCGCCCCATGATGGCGGTGAAGATAATAGCCGCCAACCAGAGCGAAGGGACGACGTTGCCGGCGGCGACACCGCCGAACATGGCGCTGAGCGCTGAGATAAACGCCACGACGACGTTGCCTAACAAGACGGTGCTTTTTAGCCGCCAGGAGTAGATGTAGAGCAGGACGGCCGAACTGACGGCGATGATGAAAGCGGGCAGGTTGATGAAGGCGGCCAATAGCACCGACAACAGGGTCATGACAACGGAGAACAAGAGGGCGGCTTTGGGAGTGACCATGCCTGAGGGCAACGGCCGTTGCGGTTGGTTAATCCGGTCAATTTCCACGTCCCGGTAATCGTTCCAGGCATTGGCCGCCGCCGAGATGGATAGGGTGGCCAGCGTCGCTAAAAAGACATTGAACCAGTGCCCCGTGCCCGCAACGTACCCGCCCATGATGACCGCCAACCCTCCAGAAAGTGTGGACATCGGCCGGCTGATTTTGTAGAGACCTTTGAGTTGTTTCATCCTCTCTCCTGTGAAAGTAGTTAAAGCGAGAGCTTCTCTAATTCTCTAATCTCCCGTCGTTATTAGATAACCCAAAAACAGCAAAAAAGATGCAATCAGCAAAAAAGATGCAATACTTTCTCTCATGATCACCAGTTTCAAGAACGAAAAAGTAAAATATGTGCGCCGCTTACAGGCTGAGCGCAGATTTCGTTGGCGGGAGCAGGCTTTTGTTGTTGAAGGAATACGCTGGCTGAACGATTTGCTCGAACAGCAGCGCTCCATTGAGTATGTGTTGTGTACCGCAGATTGGCTGGGCGCAGCCGATCACCAAACCATTGTACGACAACTCTCTTGCCCTTTACAAGTTATCGGCGACGATCTGATGGCTGCTTTAACGGAGGTGGAGACGCCGCCCGGCGTGTTGGCGGTTGCGCCGATGCTCTTGCTGCCCTGGCCGCCCCAGCCTTCCTTGCTGTTGGTTCTCGATGGGGTAGGGAATCCGGGTAATTTGGGCACAATGCTGCGCGCCGCCGCCGCTGCCGGGGTGGAAGGCGTGTTGCTCGCCCCTGGTTGCGTGGACCCGTATAACCCGAAGACGCTGCGCGGTGGAATGGGGGCGCATTTGCGTTTGCCCATCCGCCTGGCCGATTGGGCGGAAATCGCCGAGGCGACAACTGGCCTGACAACCTGGTTGGCTGACGTGGGCGAGGGAGTGGATTACACGGCCGTTTCCTGGCAAGCCCCCTCCGCCCTGATAATCGGCAGCGAAGCGGCCGGGGCGGGCGGAGAGGCGGACAGGGTGGCAAACGGCCGTTGTACCATCCCCATGCACGCCGCCACCGAATCCCTCAACGCCGCTCTGGCCGCCGGGATTATCCTCTTCGAGGCCGCCCGCCAAAGGCGATCTCACAGGTTGCCACCGGCCGGACAAACGGTATAATCCCCATTCGCTGCGCCTAAAGGCTCCGTAGCTCAACTGGCAGAGCAGGCGACTCTTAATCGTCTGGTTGAAGGTTCGAGTCCTTCCGGAGTCATGCAGATTGGAAAAAGCCGCTTCACCATGAAGCGGCTTTTTGCGTAATTGGCTGAGCCTGATGAAATAGCAGCCGCAGAGGATGCGGAACGCAAAAACTCCGGAGAAAACGCGTCGCTCTCCGATTCTCCGCGCTTAGAAAAGCTCTTTCCCTAAACTCATGGTTAGCAGTTGCCAAAAATTGCCGAACGGCAATTGCCACAAGTCCAGTTTTGCGCTTTAATTTAGCAGCCGGGTCGTTGCCATTCGCGGTCTGAAGCGACCCTCTCAATGACGCACTAGAGGTCCAAAACCGACTATGTTTAAAAAATTATTCAGCAAAATTGTTGGCGATTCCAACACGAAACTAATCAAAAGCCTGCGGTCGATCGTCGAGGAAGTTGGGGCGCTAGAATCCCAACTGCAACAAATGACCGACGAAGAACTGCGGGCAAAAACGGTCGAGCTGCGCGAACGCCATCAGGCTGGCGAAAGTCTGGACGATCTGTTGTCTGAAGCGTATGCCCTGGTGCGCGAAGCCTCCGTCCGTACCACCGGATTGCGCCATTACGACGTGCAGATTATGGGCGGCATCTTGCTCCATCGCGGCGAGGTCGTCGAGATGCGCACCGGCGAGGGTAAAACCCTCGTCGCTACCTTACCCCTCTTCCTTAACGCTCTTACCGGTAAAGGCGTCCACCTGGTCACGGTAAACGAATACCTGGCCCGCCGCGACGGTGGCTGGATGGGCAACATCTTCTACCACCTCGGCCTCAGCATCGCCTGTATCGGCCCACAAAACTTCTCCGCCCTCTATGATCCCGATTACGTCAATCCCGGCGCGGAGTTGGAGGATGAACGGCTGGTCCATTGGCGGCCCTGCAATCGGCAGCAAGCCTATATGGCCGACATCACCTACGGCATCAGCAGCGAATTCGGCTTCGACTATTTGCGCGACAACATGGCGACGCGGCTGGAGCAGGTGGTGCAGCGCGACCTGCACTTCGCGGTGATTGACGAAGTGGACAACGTACTCATTGACGAGGCGCGTACGCCGCTGATCATCTCTGGCCCCGCTTCTGAGTCTGGCAAGGATTACACCCGCTTTGCCGGTTATGTGCGCGGACTGCGCCCCAACACAGCCGACGAGGATGAGGAGCCAAACGGCCATTACGACATTGACGAGAAAAGCCGCTCCATCAGCCTGACAGAGTTGGGCATCGCCGAAATCGAAAGGCGTATCCCGGAGATTGATCACGAGGCGGGCGACAGCCTGTATGACCCACGCTTTTTCCATCTGACCTATTACCTGGATAACGCGCTGCGGGCGCAGTATCTCTTTAAGCGGGACGTAGAATATGTGCTGCAAGGGGATGAGGTGATCATCGTAGATGATTTCACCGGCCGCCTGATGCCGGGTCGCCGCTATTCCGATGGTTTGCATGAGGCGATTGAAGCGAAAGAGGGGGTCAACGTCCGCCGTGAAACGGTGACGGTGGCGACCATCACGCTGCAAAATTACTTCCGCCTGTATGAGAAGTTGGGCGGTATGACTGGTACGGCGCTGACAGACGCCGAAGAGTTCGACAAAATCTACAAGCTGGGTGTCGCCCCGCTGCCGACGAACGTGCAGGATATTGTGGAAAACGGCCGTTTAAGTCTGCAAGAGCGACGCGACAAAGTAGAAGGGGCGGAAGCCATCTCCTACGTAGACCCACAAACTGGCGAGCCGCGCTTCTTCAAGCGTATAGACTTCGCCGATCAGGTTTACGCCACCGTCAAAGCCAAAGACGATGCCATCATCCGCGAGATCAAGCGCGTTCACGAAATGGGCCGGCCGATCCTCGTCGGTACGACCTCCGTTGAGCATTCCGAACTGATTGATCGCCGTCTGCGGAACGAAGGCATCCCTCACATCGTCCTCAACGCCAAGATTCACCAGTCTGAGGCGCTCGTCGTGGCTCAGGCCGGCCGCAAAGGAGCCGTCACCATCTCCACCAACATGGCGGGTCGTGGTACCGACATATTGCTCGGCGGCAACCCGGAGGGGCTGGCGGCGGAGATGATGGAGAAGAAGCTCTTCGACCGGGTACAGGTGACGCAACTGGCCGTCCGGCTCTATCAGGATGGCGAGGCGACGGCCCGCGAATTCGCCCGAAAGCACCCCAAGTTGGAAGAGCCGCTGGTGGATGAATTGCAGCAGTCGAAAAAGCGTTTCGACGACGCCCTGGCGGAGATCGAAAAAGTACAGTTGGTCGGCTACCTGGCGCGCAGCCTGGGGCCGCGCTACAACCTGGACTATGAGGAGACGCTGCACGTCATTCGCCTGACGCGCAGCGGGATGCTGGGCGAGGCGCGTCTTGACCTGGATGAACACGGTAAAGATGTGGCCCTGGTGGATGACATTATCCGTCTGCAAAGCGAATACGGCCGTTATCAGACCGCGCGCGAGGATCCCCAGGCAACCGCCCAATTCCTGGCGGAAATGTTGTTCGACAAGCATTACAACGCCCGCGCTGCCCTCATTCGGGCGGTGTTGGCCGGCGAAGATGAAGAGGCGCAAAAGGTGGTAACGGCCGTTGTCGGCTTCCCCCCCGACATCATCGCCCAAATTCACAAAGTCGTTGCCGAAACTAAGTCGGAGCAGCAAGAGGTGCGCCGCCTTGGTGGCCTGCACGTCATTGGTTCCGAACGGCACGAATCCCGTCGTATAGACAACCAGCTGCGCGGTCGCGCCGCCCGTCAGGGCGATCCCGGCTCCTCCCGCTTCTTCCTCTCCCTGGAAGATGACCTGATGCGCCGCTTCGGCGGCGAACGCCTCAAAGCCTGGATGTCGCGCGGTGTGTTGTCCAACATCCCTGAAGATATGCCCCTGGAATTTGGCGTCCTGGACAAAATCATCGAAAGCTCCCAGGAGCGCATCGAAGGCTACAACTTCGACATGCGCAAAAACGTCGTCGAATACGACGACGTGATGAACCGGCAGCGCCAGGCCATTTACAAAGAGCGCCGGGCCATTCTGCGCGGCGAATCCATTGACCTGGATGAAAAGATCGAAACCGCTTTCGTCACCGCCATCCAGGAATTGGTCAACAACTACATTGACAACTACATTGATTTCGCTCGTGGCGAAATTGATAACGCCATCCGCGATTTCAGCACTGATGCCCTGGACACCATCAACGTCAGCGGGTTGATCGCCCGTCTGCGGGGCTTGCTCCCCGCCATCACCGAGCTAGATCGCGCGGCGCTCGGCGAGCTTTCCGCCGACCGGCTGCGAGACGAACTGCTCACCCTGGCCTATGAAAACGAAGAAAACGGGCTGAATCTGCAACAACTCCTCCAGGCGACCGGCCGGTTTTTGCCACTTTTGGCCACTGTGCCTAACCTGGCGTCCCTGGCCAGCCGCCGATCCGGTCAGCAAGTTGCCCGTGAATCGTCGCGCCGCGAATATGGCGCTCACGTCGAAGCGTTTTACAACGATTTCCTGGCGCAGCACATTGATCGGTCGGAACGGGAGAAAATCTGGCAGCAGGCTCAGGAGCGGATTGACCTTGCCTTCAACCAGTTTAGCCTGGATGGCCTGACCACGAAGAATGCCGAATCACGGCAGCGCCGTTTTCGTCTGGCCGTAGATGCGGCGGTGCGCGATCTGCTGCTGACCAGCCTTTCCGCATTGGACAGCGAGCAGTTGGTGGCTGCCCTGCAAGAGTACGTCAACAAAATGCAGAACCGCTGGCGCGAGCAAATTGGCGAGGAAGAGTACCAGAGCTTCCAACGCCTGCTGCTGCTGGATGCGATTGATCGGGAATGGCGCGACTATCTCACGGCGATGGACGATCTGCGCCGCGATGTGGGCCTGGAAGCGGTTGGGCAGCGCGACCCGAAAGTGCAATATAAAATCCGCTCGGCCGAGATGTTTGCCAACATGCGCCAGAACATTGATCGGGACGTGGTAGACCGCTTTTTCCGTCAGGTTGCCGGCCACCAGGAATACGTGCGGCGGCAGGAAGCGGCCGTCGCCTACCAACTTCAGGCGCAAGAGGCTGGCTACCAGGTGGTGAAGCGAGAGCAGGGCAAAGGCGTGGAACTGCGCCGCGACGCGCCGAAAGTAGGGCGCAACGATCCCTGCCCTTGCGGCAGCGGGAAGAAGTTCAAACAATGTCATGGTCGTAAAGGTGGCGCAGCCACCACATCTTCCGGCAATGGCCCGGCTCGGCCGGCGCGTTCTAAGGCGGGCCGCCGTTGATGGTTGACGTGGGAAAAGTGGGTGAACACTGAGAAAGCGAACAATCGTGTGCGTTAACAGGACTTTTAACGGCTATTTCACCAGTATACATTGACGTCTTGCTTGAAAAGTGCTTTCATGATGTGTGTCTGGCTTCGCACCTATATTTCCTGGCCGGACAAGAGATAGTAGCTGAGTAAATGACGTATGCCACAGGATGAAACGCACGTTGACATGACGTTGGGGACCGGGATAGACCCGGAGCGTGTCCGCTTTTTGGAGGCGGTGCATGGGGTGGCTGAGATAGCGCGTTGCCCTGGTCCATTGACCGGGACTTTAGCGCAGATCTGCGATTTTCTTTTAACCGCTTTTTCTGCGACTTCTAGCTTTGTTGCTTTGTATGATGCGGAAAAAAACGAGATTTGTTACCAATGTCTCTCATCCCCGGAGCCGCAGCCTGTGGTGGACGCGCTGCAATCGGAGGGGCTGGCGGCCTGGGTGGTGACGAGTGGCCTGCCTTATTTAACGGCCGATTGGCAAAACGACAGCCAACCGGCTCCGGGCCTGGCGTGTGAGCGGTTGTCTGGCTCGGTGGTCTGTTTGCCGTTGCTTTATGGGGAGGAGGTGTTGGGCGCGCTTGGTCTGCAAAAGGATGGGCCTGGCGTGTTCCAAACGGCTGATTTTGAGATTTTGACGGTGGCGGCGGGGTATGTGGCAACGGCCGTTTACAACGCCCGCCTCCAGGCCCGTACCACTACGCTTATCAACCGGAGTACCCAAGACTATCAGATTGCCGTCGCCTTGCGCCAGGCGATTTCCCTGGTCAGCAGCACGCTAGAGCAAGATTCCGTGCTGCGCAACCTGCTGGTTGCCCTGGACAGCGTTCTCAGCTACGACACGGCTTACGTTTTTCTCTGGCGCAACGAACGCCTGGAGCTGGCGACCCGGCAGCAGGCGGCCGACCAACCCCCCATTCATTCGCCACAGGAGCTAGAAGCGATCTGGAGCAGAAGTCCGTTGTTGGCCGAATTGCGCCAGAAGCGGGAGAGTATCTTGCTCACTGCGCCTTCCAGCGATCCGCGTTGGCAGGCGTTTCCTGGCAGCGAAATTGTGCGAAGCTGGCTGGGCGCGCCGCTCCTCGCCGGGGGAAACGTATCTGGGGTCTTGGTGATCCAGAGCCGTCAGCCGAACGCTTTCGGTCGGCAGCAGCAATGGTTGGCCACCACGTTGGCCGCTCATGCGGCCGTTGCCTTGCAAAATGCCGCCCTCTATCGCCAGACGCAGCGCCAGTTGAACCAGCTTAGCACCCTATATCAGGCCAGCGCCACAATGTCGGCGAACCTGGATCAGGAATTTGTGTTGCAAGCAGTCGTGACGGCGATGGTGCGGGCGTTGCAGGTAGATACCTGCACCATGTTTGTCTGGGATGGCGATCATCAGCATCTTGTCCCGATGGCCCATAGCAATCTTGACTATCCGACCGCGCCTGTTGGTCAGGTCGTTGAGGGCGCTGTCGTGGCCTCCGGATTGGGCAAGATCGAAGAGCTGGCGCAAAATCCGGTCATCCAGCGCGTGTTTGCCGCTAAAGAGATTTACAGCTTGCGCATGGATCATGCGTATGGGGCGGAACAAGAGTACTTGCTCCGCGCTGCCGGTCTGGAGTCGTTGCTGCTTGTGCCGTTGATCAGAGGAGCGAACATTTTGGGTCTGCTCGTTCTGGGGCAGGAACTTGAATTGCGCACCTTTAGCGATGATGAGCGGCGTCTGGCGCAAAACCTGGCCAATCAGGCGGCGATTGCGATTGAGCATTCTCATCTGTTTTCCCAGGCGCAGCGGCGGGTGGAGGAGCTGGCGACGTTCCACAACATCGTGTTGCAATTGAATACGCCATTGCAGCAGAGTACGGTCCTGGACGCCATCACTGAATCGGCGTTGAAGTTGGTAGACGCCACCAACCTGCACATTTTCTTGTACGATGCTGCTACCAAGACCTTCACTTTTGGCTCGGCGTTGTGGCGCGACGGCCGCCGCGAATCGGCCGTTCCCAACGTGCGCGACACTGGCCTGACGGCGACCGTTGTGCGGCGGGCTGAACCGATCATTATCAACAATGCGGCCGATCACCCGCTGTTTCAGGCGGAGGTTGCCAGAGCGTGGGGCATCCAGGCTATTGCCGGCTTCCCGCTGAAGCGGGGCGACGAGGTGATGGGCGCTTTTACCATCACCTACCTGCACCCTCATACCTTTACCAAAGATGAGATATTGCTGCTCAATTTATTGGCCGACCAGGCGGCCGTCGCTGTGTACAACGCCCGTCTCTTTACCGATTCGGAGCGGCGTTTGCGTGATATGTCGGCGCTGGTGGATATGGCCCAGAAAATCACGGGCAAGCTAAAAATCCGCTCCGTTTTGCAGACGACGGTAGAGGTTTTACAATCTCTGTTAAACGCGCGCGCCAGCACCATCACAATGCTGTCGAGCAACCGTAAGGAATTGATGGTGGCTGCGGCCGTTGGGGTAAGGCAGGAGTTTACTCAGGCGCAGATGCCGCTGGAGGATAGTATTTCCGGGCAGGTGGTGCGCAACGGCCGTTTAGTGTACATTCGCGACTCCTATCTGGAGCCGGAGTTTGTCTTCTTTAGCGAAAGCGTGCGCAGTTTGTTGGCTGTGCCGCTCATTGTCAGAGATGAGACAATCGGCACGCTGACCGTTGACAGTGACCGACCCAATGCGTTCAGCGATTCCGACATCCAGTTGTTGTTGATCGCCGCTGCCCAGGCGAGCATCGCCTTCTCTAACGCCAGGCTTTTTGAAGAAGTGGAGGCGCGCGCGGCCGAATTGGCTGTGGCCTATGAGGAGCTAAAGGAAAGCGACCGGTTGAAAGATGAGTTGGTGCAAAATGTCTCGCATGAGCTGCGGACCCCGCTGACTTTTGTGAAAGGGTACGTGGATCTGCTGATGGATGGCGAGATGGGGCTGGTGACGCCCAGCCAGCAGGACGCGCTGCAAATCGTGGCGACGAAGACGGATGAGATCACCCGGCTGATTGATGACATCATCACCCTCCAGCGGATTGACACCGGCAATTTGCAGTTAACCTATCAATCGCTGCCGGAGATTATTCAAACGGCCGTTGTCAACCACCGCCTCGTCGCCGAAAAGAAAGGGCTGACTGTCCATTGCTACATCCCCGAACGAGTCGCGCCAGTTCTCATTGATAAAGGGCGCATTATCCAGGTGCTAGACAACCTGATTACCAACGCCGTGAAGTTCAGCCCGGACGGCGGCGTTATCAGTGTGACGCTGCAAGAGTACCCGGACGAGGTGCAGATAATTGTCGCCGATGAAGGCATTGGTATGCCTAAAGAGAAACAATCGCGGATCTTCGACCGCTTTTACCAGATTGATGGCTCCTCGCGCCGCCGTTTTGGCGGGACGGGCATTGGCCTGGCCATTGTGAAGCGTATTGTGGATGCCCATCAGGGCAAAATCTGGGTAGAAAGTGAATTGCATGAAGGCAGTGCTTTCTCCTTTACTTTGCCCAAGCTGAAATCGGAATTGGCTGAAACGGCCCCGTTGGTGGGGGATTAGCGAAGCGCTGACCTGGTTCAGCTGCCTCAAGGTTACCGTATAAGAAGATTTTCCCAACCCATGCGTAGAAACGGCACACCTTTACTATCACGAGAGTTTTTGCAAACCATGCCAAAGATTGACCTACACCGTCATCTGGAAGGCTCGTTGCGTTTGAGTACCCTGCTAGAAATAGCCCGCCAGTTTAGCCTCGACTTGCCGGTCAGCAGCGCTGAAGCGCTGCGGCCGTTGGTCCAGGTTACCAATGACCCGGCCAACCACGCCGCCTTTCTGGGCAAATTTAAGGTGCTGCGCCGCTTTTATTGCAGCCCGGAAGTGATTTACCGGCTGGCTTATGAAGCAGTG
>CAYONK010000044.1:7779-12653 GCA_964405285.1 uncultured Ardenticatenaceae bacterium | reverse complement strand
ACCTCGTCGGACGGGGTTTCTGGCGTGTTTAGCGTGGGCGCGGGTGATGGGGTGGGCGTGGATATTGGCGTGGTTTCAGGGCCGGCCGGACCAACGGTTTGCAACAGATCACGCAGGCCGCTCAGGAAAGCGTCGAAAGCGTCGGCCGCGGCGGCGACCCCGGCCAATTCCGCCTCGTTTTGTTCCAGGCGCTCATCCAGGGCGTTGAGTTCGGTGGCAACGGCCGTTGCCTGCCCGGCTACCTGGGCCATCTGTCGGTTCACCCCTGCCAGTTCTCCGACCAAGTCTGCCTGACCGCCGTCCAAGGCCGCCTGACGGGTGGTCAGAGCGTCTAACTCGGCGCTGCGGGTAGCCAGTTGATTCGTCAGCGCCTCCTGACGTAAATCGCTCTCGTTGATCGCCCGGCGCAGTTGCGCGTCGGCCTGGGCATAGTTGAGCGTGCCGTTTAGCCCTAACAAGATGGCCAGGGTGGTGACGACACCGAAAAAGGCGCCGAACAGTGCGCCGAGGAAGAGAAGGATGCAGCCGCGCCGGGGTGAAACGGCCGTTGGCGGACTCTGTACTGGTGGGGCGGGCGGGGGTGGCTCCGGTGACGGAGAGGGCTTGCTGGCTGGTGGAGGGGAAACGGCCGTTTCTGCTTCAGTCACTTCCACCGCTTCCGTCTCAACCGGTTCGACATCTTCATTGTCCGGCGCTGCTACGTCTTCTTCGTCGCGCATGGCTTTTATCCCTTTTCAGAGGCAGAAGCTCTGCCTCTCCATTCCAATCCTCACTGGATTGTACCCGCCAGCAGGAGTTCCGCACAACCCTCTTTGCTGATTGGTTGGTAAAATTCGTCTGGTGAGGAAGAGGCGAAGAGCGCGGAGATTTATCAGTCAACCAGCCTTTCTTTGACAAAGCTCCGGCATCTTTCTATACTGAACGCGCTTTAGCAAGGCGTTCGGGGCCTTTGATAGCCTGATTTGTCCCCAGTGCTGGCGGGCTGAAGCGACAGCCCAATGCAACGGGGCGTTGACATCCAGCATAATCAGATGCAGGGGCCGGTTTCCAACCCACCCCTACCAGAGGCGAATGAAAAACGCCAGAGTCCAGCAAGAGAAAAGGTGAGTTTATGAGCCAGGTTTTCGCCCGTTTGGTAGTCCAGCGTGGCCCGCAACCAAACCAGACATTCGATCTATTTGAGGAGACGATTGGCATCGGCCGTTCACCGGCGAATACAATTCCCATTGCGGATCCGGAGATCTCGCGCAAGCACGCCCAATTGAACTGGCAGGGAGATGGCTACGCGCTGGAAGATTTAGGCAGCACCAACGGCTCGTTTGTCAACAAGCGGCGCATCATGGGGTCTACCCCACTTCAGCATGGCGACGTGATCGAGCTGGGCGAGGCGATCAGCCTGCTTTACCTGGTAGAACCGGCGGAGGCGGTTACGGTTATTGCCGAAAGCGAAATGGACACCGGCCCCTTGCCCGTGCCGGTCGTTCGCCCTGCCCCGGAGCCGGTTTACCAGCCGCCGCCAGAACCGGCTCCCCAGCGCTATGAACCGGTTCCTGCACCGGCCCCGGAAGCGGCGGAGGATGCGCGGCGTGGCCTCTCTTGCCAACAGCAGGTTTTACTGGGCTGCGGCGCGATCATTCTGATGCTCTTTTGCTGCGTGGCGACGCTTTACTTTTTAGATGCCTATGACCAGGGGCGGCTGCTTTATTGCGGGCCGCTCCGCGCCTTCTGGCAGTTCATCCTCGGCCCGTTTGGTTTCGCCCCGGTTTGTCCATAAAGAAGAGATTGGAGATTGGAGATTGCGACCAATCTCCAATCTCCAATCTCCCCTTCATGGAGTTGCCAATGTCCGAACATCCCCGCCTTCGCCCGCTTGATTTTCAGCCTGTGGTCCATTTGGGGCAGCAGATGTGGTATCTGCGTGACCCGTTGGAACTGACGCCTTACCAGATCATCGTGCCGCAGGGCCTGGCGCCGCTGTTGATGTTTTGTGATGGGCAGCACACGCCGCTAGAGATTCACGCCGCTTTTTGCCAGCATGTCGGCGAGCAGGTTCCGTTTAAAGTGGTGGAAGCTGCCCTGGCGGAGTTGGATAAGGCGTGCCTGCTGGAGAACGAGAATGCCCGGCGGGCGGCTCTGGCGCGGCTGGCGGAGTACCACGCCCAGCCGCATCGTCCGCCTGCTCTGGCGGATTTGAGCTATCCGGGCGACCCGGCGATGCTATCGGCGCAGTTGGAGGCGTATGGACGGGATGATTATTTAGATGGCTGGGGAGCGTGGCGCGGCCGGGGGATCATCTCGCCGCATATTGATTACCAGCGGGGCGGACCGGTGTATGCGAAGGTGTGGCGGCGGGCGGCAACGGCCGTTGCCGAAGCCGACCTGGTCCTCATCTTTGGCACAGACCACAATGGGGGCGCGGGAACCATCACCCTGACGCGACAGGCGTATGCCACGCCTTATGGGGCGCTGCCAGCCGCGCCGGAGTTGGTAACGGCCCTGGCAGAGGCCATTGGCCCGGAGGCGGCCTTTGCCGAGGAGTTGCACCACCGGCAGGAGCATTCGGTGGAGTTGTCGGCCGTCTGGCTGCATCACATGTATACGCAGTTGGGCGTGGCGCCGAAGCCGATGCTGCCCATCCTCTGCGGTTCGTTCCACCATTTTGTGCGGAATGGGGCGCATCCGGAGGGGGATGAGGGGATAACGGCCGTTATCCAAACCCTGCAACGGGAAACTCAGGGCAAAAAGGTGTTGGCCGTCGCTTCGGTAGACTTCGCCCACGTTGGCCCTAATTTTGGCGACCATTTCATCATGGATGAGCGGCGGCGAGCGGACCTGAAAGGCTCTGATGAACGGCTGATCGAGGCAATCCTGCGCGGCGACGCGGCCGATTTTTACCGGCAAATTGCCAGCGTGCAGGACCGCAACCGCATTTGCGGCTTCTCGCCCATCTATTTGCTGTTACGCTATCTGGACGGCGTTCAGGATGGTCATCGGGTGGCCTACGCCCATTGTCCGGCCGACGCGGAGGATCATTCGCTGGTTTCGATTGGAGGAGTGTTGTTGGCGTAGCCCGTTATCCGTCATCCGTCATCCATAACGGAACACGGCTTACGGAACACGGCAACTCACCAGGCGTGGGTGGTGGGGGTTGTCGAAGAGGCATTCGGCGCGGCGGGAGCCATCGGCGGACTGGACGGCCATAAGGACGTAGCCGCCATACTGCGCCTGGCGACTGACACGGGGGTCGGGGCCAAAAGCGGTGCGGTGGGCGGCCAGCCAGACCTGGGCTTCTGGCGTCAGGTCGGGGAAGCAATTGGTGCAGGCGGGCAGTTCGGTCGCGCCGGTAAACAAACCGGCCAGGCCGAGGGTGTAAGGGGGCGCGGCGTCGTAGCAGTAGTTCAGTTGTTCATTGATCAGGCGACAGTTGATCCAGGCGCCGCTGGCGAATTCTGCAATGACGATGGTTGTCGTTGCCAGTTCATCCACTTCACCCAGGATTAGATGGTACGGACCGCCTAGCTTCTCGACCACGCCACCGGCGGCGGCGTAGTTGACGCCCTCCGCCAACCCCAGGCCGAAGAGGTCTCCTTCGTAGCTGCGGGCGGTTTGGATGGCGCGATGGACGGTTGGGAGGGCTTGCCAGCTTTTGTCGGCGACGATGTTGGCGGTGACGTAGCCGCCCAACAGGGCAAGAGGGAGTGGCAGCAGCAAACGAGACCAGGCGTGGCGGTTCAAACGGCCGTTCTCCCCCCGCTCCTGATCCACCCCGGCCAACCGGCTCTCCTGGAACAAAGCCAACACGCCAAACAGCAGCAGCAAAAAGAGGCTGGCCGGCAGCAAGCCCAACAGAAACAACCAGGGGGAGGGGGGTGTGAAGGGGTAGATGGGCAACCCCCAAAAACGGCTGTCTGCCAGCCAGACGACGAGGGTGCGCCCCTGAAATGGCTCGATGGCAACCAGAGCAGTGGCGGCAACGGCCGTTCCTAACCAGAGCAGCGCGGTAACGGCCGTTCGCGCCACCCAGACCGTCAGCCCGCCCACCAACGCGCAAAGCAAGATGAGCAGCCCGGCGGTCAGCAGCAGGCTATGATATTTCAATACCAGGGGCAGGGGCAGCAAAGCAACCGCCTGCGCCCCCCACAGACCAATCGCCAGGGCCAGCCCCAGCAACGCGCCATTCAACAGACCGAGAGAGGGAGAAACGGCCGTTATCCCCTCCCCGGTCTGCGCATCCAGGCTGGCCCGCTGCCAGCCTATGCCGGGTCGCTGCTCTTGCGGCTCCATACAATCACCCCGCCAACGACCACAACCAGACCCAACAACAGCGTCGCCCCCCAAAAAACAGAGTAAGTTGGCGACTGCGCCTCAGCCCATGGCGTGGCCGGAGCCGGTGTGGGCGTCGCCAACGGCGCGGGCGCACCTTCGGGGCGCAGGCGCACCTGCCGCACATTCTCCGCGTTGTACATTTGCCCATCCCACAACCCCATCTCTTGCGCCAGAAAAGCCATAATGGCCAGATACTCCTCATCCGCCAGCCTGCCCGGCATCTCCAGCGGCATCGCCCCCCGCGTGTAGTAATACACCTCGCCTAACGTAGAAAAACGGGATAGGCCGCCATAACGGTGAACGATGGGCGGCACGACGGTGGGGATGAGGAACCCATAAGGCTGCGGCGGATTTTTGCCGTGACAGCCGGAATTCCAGCAGTATTGCTCTTCCTCCGGGTATTCGGCGCGCCATTCATCTGTCAGCCCTTGTCCCATGTCGCCGTGACAGGGGATGCAGTAGAGCCAGTAGAGGTAAGCGCCTTCGTCGGCCTGGGTGGGATTTTCTTTGGTGGGGGGTGGGGCCAGGCGGTGGGTGGTGGGGGTGGC
>CAYONK010000044.1:0-7769 GCA_964405285.1 uncultured Ardenticatenaceae bacterium | reverse complement strand
GGGGGTGATGGGGTGGAAACGGCCGTTTCCACCTCCTGCGCCGCTGCCAATCCGCCCCACAACAGCCAGAGACAGCCCAACCCGAACAAAACAAAACGCAAAGGCGCGAAAGACGCAAAGGTTTTTTTGGCCCCTTTGCGTTCTTCGCGCCCTTCGTGGAGTACTCTTTTTGCCATCGCGCCGCCAGCGTCAGCGCCCGCGCAGCTTCGGATCTAAAATGTCGCGCAGGGCGTCGCCAATCAGGTTCCAGCCCAGCCCATAGAGCAGCAAAGCCGCGCCAGGATAGACGATGATGTACCAATGCTCATCCAGCGTCAAGATCCAATCACGGGCGTGGCTGACAATCTGCCCCCAGTCGGCATAACCAATTTGCACACCGATCCCCAGAAAACTCAGCGCGGCAAAGGAAAGGACAATCGAACCCATATCCAGCGACAATACCACCAGCGTCGGATAGATGGCGTTGGGCAAAATATGGCGCGTCACCAGATGCAGATCGCGCGCGCCGCTGGCCTGCGCCGCCTGCACGTAATCCCGCTCCTTCGTCGCTAAAATGTCGCCGCGCAGCAGACGGGCGTACCCCGTCCAGCCAAAAATGATCAGAGCGATAGAGGCGGGCCAGATGCTGCGGCCGAAAATCGGCACGAGCAGCGAGGCCAGGATCAGCGCCCCCACCAGGAAAGGGAAGGCGATGAAGACTTCCACCACGCGCATTAAAGCCTCATCTACCCAGCCGCCGTAAAAACCGGCGAAGGAGCCGATAAGGATGCCGATAACGGCCGAGGCGGAGACGACGACACTGCCGATGAACAAAGCGGTGCGCGACCCCCAAACGATGCCATACCAGATGTCGTATTGGCCGCTGGTGGTACCAAGCAGATGAACCCATTCCTCATTGCCAGTGAGCAGGGTGTACCAGCGGGGGATGGTCTCCGGCGCGTTACGCACCCAGGGGGAGCCTGGGGGCTGCGGTTCCGCCCGGAAGCCATCACGGGGGATGAGGGTGGTGTCCCACAACGGGGTTGGCTTGGGAGCAAGGATGGGGGCGAATAGGGCGAGAAAGATGAAGCCGGAGATGATGATAATGCCGGCAATGGAAAGAGGATTGGTGACGATGCCTTTGAGCAGACGATACCATTCCGGCCCTAACAGGCGTTCGATCCGGGTTTGTTCGTCCAGGTATTCATCTTCCAGCGCGACGACGGAGGTGAATGAAGGGGTTTCTGCGCTCATTGAATCTTTTCTCCTGATCCGCTACTCGAGGCGAACGCGGGGGTCTAACACGCCATACATAACATCTACAATGAGGTTGACGCTAACGAAGAGAACGGCCGTGAACAACGCATACCCCAACATCGTCAAGACGTCCAGGCTCAGGGCCGCCGCCGCCGCCGCCGAACCAAGACCAGGGATGTTAAAAATCGTCTCAGTGATGACTACACCGTTAAACAACGAAGCCACCGTCGTCCCGGCCACTGTCGCCACCGGGATCAGCGCGTTCTTCCGCACATGTCGCTTCACCACCACACTCTCCGCCAACCCCTTCGCCCGCGCCGTCGTTACATAATCCTGGCGCAGCGCCTCCAACATCGAGGAGCGCGTCACCTTCAACAGCAGCGCCCAGGAGAGATACGAAAGGGTGATCACCGGCAAAATCAAATGGCGCATCGCATCCAGAAAAATGTCAAAGCGCAGGTTGAGCAAAGAATCAATCGAATACATGCCGGTATACTGCGTGAACAAAGCGGCGTTTTGCACGATCAGATTGTTCTCCACGGTCAGCCGGCCGGGTGGAAACCAGCCCAATCGCGCATAAAAAATCAGCAGCATCAGCAAACCAAACACAAAAGTCGGGAACGAATACCCCAGGATGGCCAACACCCGCGCCAACTGATCTTGCCACTTGTTGTGGTGGAGCGCTGCTTTCATCCCCAACCAGACGCCAATGCCCACGATGGGGAACATACTCCACAGCGCTAACTCAATCGTCGCCGGTAGACGCCGCTTCAACAAGTCAATCACCGGTTCGCGGCCGGTACGTGAATAGCCCAAATCACCACGCAGCACCCCGCCGATCACCTCGCCGCTGATCGGATCCTTGTGCCCTACCAGCCATTTCCAGTACTGCACGTGCAGCGGTTGGTCCAAACCATATCGTTTGATGATGCCTTCAATTTGCGCTTCGGTTTTGGGGATGTCGCGCACGTAGAGCGCCGAACGCTCCACCGGCCCTAAAATTTGCAGCATAGAGAAGATGAGCAAACTCACGCCGAACAAAATAATCGGCATCACCAGCAACCGGCGAATGATGTAAGCTGTCATAACGACCACCTCAAGCACACTGGCGGGGGCGCAGCCTATTGGCTGCGCCCCTTTTCGTCACATGACGGCCAGTGGATTGTTACTCTTTCTAATCCGTAGCCCGTGTTCCGTAATTCGTAATCCGCATTTCGTTGTCGCTTACCGGCGAACACGGTTCACGGAATACGGCTCACCGAATATGACTCACGGTTAAATTAACCGCCATCTAGCCCGTAGGCATACCAGTAGGCGCCAAAGGCCCCAACCCGGAAGAACCAATCTTGCACCCAGCGCTGTTCGTAGCGCGTATCCGTCAGCTGCGAGAGCGGGATAGAGACAGCCTCATCGTAGAATTTCTGCTGCAACTCAAAGTAGATCGCTTCCCGCTCTGCCGGGTCGGAAGCTCGCACGCCGGCCGTTACCAACTCGCCAAACTCAGCCCGCAAATCATCAGGCAGAGCCTGACGGCCGCCATACGTGCCAACGGTGAACGGCTGCGCCCAGTTGTGCGGATCGTGTATGTCCTCAATCCAGCCGCTGGTGGTTACCGGAAGCTGGGAGGCGCGGAAGGAGCGCAAGAAGGTGGGCCAGGGCAGGCCAACGACATCTACCTGATAAGCCGGGTTGATGGCAGCCAGGTTGGCTTGCAGAATTTCGCTGGCGATCTGTCGGCTGGTGTTGCCGGTGTTGAAGGCAGCGGAGAAGCGGAAGCCGGTGGACGGCAGAGCGCCATCCCAGGCCAGCTCTAGCTCTTCGGCGCATTTGTCCAGATCAAACTCGAAGTACGGGCCATTTTCATTATAGCCCAGCATGTCGCGGATGATCGGGCCATTGGTGCGCACACCTTCGCCATTTTGCGCTTCTTCAATGAAGAGATCGTAGTCGAAGCAGTAGTGGAGGGCGCGCCGTACGTGGATGTCGGAGAAGAAGTTGGGTGGGATGCCCCGGCCGTCTAACTGCCCGCTGCCCATGTAGGGAGAATCGGGGGCCAGGTTGAAGGTCATGAAGATGTGGGCTTTGGAGACTGAGGGCAGGCCGGCCCATTTGCGCAGCGGACCATTGGGATTGTCCGGATTCGGCACACATTCATCCGTTTCCCAATTGCAAATCTCGCCGACAAACTGGTCTACCTGCGGCCGGTTTTCAATCGGTACGGCTACACTTTCGGCGTCGCCAGCTTGCAGGGCCGCAAAGCGGGTTCCCCACTCGTTGACCAGACGGATGACGACAGTCTTGACGCGCGCTGTGCCGGATGGTCCGCCTTCCCAAAGGGGTTCGCCTTCCGGGCGCCAGTAGTTCTCATTGGCGACCAGGACGATTTCTTCGCCGGGGATCCAGGTTTGCAGCTTGTAGGGGCCGGTTCCATTGATCTTATCGGTTAGCTCGCTGTTTTCCGCACCGGGAGAGTAGTGATCTTGCCAGGTGGCGCAGTCGCCATCCCAGGCTCCTTGCTCAATCGCCCATTCCTGATCCAGGATCATGCCCCAGGATTGGGCCAGTGTGGCCAGGAATGGACCCCAGGGCAGGGTGTTGTTGAAGGTGACGGTCCAGGCTTCGTCGTCGGCAACGATGGCGGCTTTCACCTTCTCGCAGACGGCCAGCAGTTCGGCGGGATCGGCGTTGGCGCGCAGCGCTTCCGGATCGCCCGCATATTCACCATCAGCGATTTCTTCGGTCACGTCATGGGTGGCCTCGTAACCGAGGATCGGTTCCAACAGCAACCATTGGGGGCCGTTGGGGTCCGATTGCAGCAAACCGCGTTGGAAGGTGTAGGCCACGTCGCTGGGGGTGAGTTCGCCGCCCTCGTGGAAGGTAACACCCTGACGAATCTTGAAGACATAGGTCAGGCCATCTTCGGAGATGCCGCCATTTTCCAGGCTGGGGACTTCTGTAGCCAGTTGGGGCACGTAGGTTGTGCCGTCTTTGTGGTTGTAGTAGATCAGCCCTTCCATGACGTTTTCGATGACCTGACCGCTGGCCGTATCGTAGGCCAGGGCAGGATCTAACGTATCTACGTCGCCAAATTCTAGCCGGACGTAGGTTTCGGGGCTGGAGTCTGTGAAGCTGGCAGCGGCAACAGGCTCAGGCGTCGCCGTAACGACGATCTGCTCCGTGACAACGCGGGTGACTTCGATTTCTTCACCCGCTTCGGTCACGGTTTCAGTGACGATGCGCGTCACCTCGACCGGGACTTCCCGTACTACTTCGACGGTTTCCGGTTGGCAGGCAACCAGGATTACCGTAAAGAGCATCATTATGGCCAATAACAGGCCCATTTTCTTGTTAAACATCTAAACCTCCTCCATCTTGAAAAAGTGGTGAAACCAAAAACTGGATCGTGTTGGACGGTTGATTTTCTGGCCGAAAGACATCACCTCCTTGGAGTTTTAGTCTGGTATGGGGGCTGTGTTTTGTGTGGCAACTTTTTCAGCGTGGTGGCAGGCGACCATGTGGGGGTTGCTGGTTGTACCTAGATTGCGGAATTCCGGGTCTTCTTGGCGACAGATGTCGGTGGCGTAGGCGCAGCGTGGGTTAAAGCGGCAACCGGTCGGGGGGTTGACCGGGCTGGGCACGTCGCCTTCGAGGATGATGCGCTGCCGTTTGGCTTCTTTGTCGGGGTCGGGGACGGGGATGGCGGAGAGGAGGGCATGGGTGTAGGGGTGGTATGGACGATCATAAACGTCATCTCGCTCCCCCATTTCCACAATCCGCCCCAGATACATCACCGCTACCCGGTCGCTGATGTAGCGCACCATGGAGAGATCGTGGGCGATGAAGAGATATGTCAGGCCCAACTCTGCTTTCAGGTCGTCTAGTAAATTAACAACCTGGGCCTGGATGGAAACGTCTAGGGCGGAAATCGGCTCGTCGGCGACGATAAAGGATGGGTTCGTGGCCAGGGCGCGGGCGATGCCGATGCGCTGCCGTTGACCACCGGAGAATTCGTGGGGATACCGTTTGATGAAGTATGGGTTCAGACCGACCAGGCTGAGCAGTTCTCGGACGCGCTCCTTGCGGCTGGCGGCGTTGCCCAGGCTATGTATTTCCAGCGGTTCGCTGATGATGCTGCCTACTTGCATCCGGGGATTGAGCGAGGCGTAAGGGTCTTGGAAGATCATCTGCATGTGGCGGCGTCTTTTGCGCAGTTCGTTGCGGTTGAGCCTGGTCAGTTCGTCGTTGCCGAAGAAGACCTGGCCGCCGGTGGGTTGGAGGAGTTGGAGGATGGTGCGGCCGGCGGTGGATTTACCGCAGCCACTTTCGCCTACCAGCCCCAACGTTTCGCCTTTGTAGATGTCGAAGCTGATGCCGTCTACGGCCTGCACGTAACCAACGGTACGGCGAAAAACGCCGCGGCGGATAGGGAAGTGCTTTTTGAGGTCGCGGACTTTGACCAGGATTTCTTTGGGGTGATTGTTGTTGGCTGCCTGGCTCATGCTGGCTCTCCTACGGCGGTGACGGTCTCAAGGCTTTCTGGGGTGATGCGCAGGCCGTCTCGAATATCTTCCCAACGCCAACAGGCGGCGTAATGGTCTGGGGAGACGGCGGATAATGCGGGGTTTTCCTCGCGGCAGCGGGTGATGGCGTAGCGGCAACGTGGGGCGAAGGGGCAAGATTTTGGCTCTTTGAGTAAATCGGGGGGAAGTCCCTGGATGGGGATGAGTCGCTTTTTCTCTTTAGCGTCAATTTTGGGCAGGGATTCGAGCAGGCCGAGGGTGTAGGGGTGGCTGGTGTGGCGGTAAAGCTGACGGACTGGGGCCATTTCGACGATGAAACCGGCGTACATGACGGCTACTTTTTCAACCACGCTGGTGACAACGCCGAGGTCGTGGGTGATCCAGATGATGGCCATGCCAAGCTGTTTACGGAGCTTTGTCACCAGGTCTACGATTTGCGCCTGGATGGTGACGTCGAGGGCGGTGGTAGGTTCGTCGGCGATGAGGAGGGAGGGGTTGCAGGCCAGAGCCATAGCAATGCCGATGCGCTGCCGCTGACCGCCGGAGAATTGGTGAGGGTAGTCGTCTAAACGCTCTCTGGCGTTGGGGATGCCGACAAGCCCCATCATCTCGACGGCGCGGTTGTTGGCCTGTTCGGGGGTCATACCCAGATGGAGTTCTAGCCCTTCGGTCATCTGGCGGCCGATGGTGAGGACGGGGTTGAGGGAGGTCATGGGGTCTTGGAAGACCATTGCCATTTCCCGCCCCCGGACGCGCCGCATATCGTCGCGCGATAGTTTGAGGAGGTCGCGGCCGTTAAACATCACCTTGCCAGCTTCCACCTGCCCTGGCGGGCTGGGGATGAGTCCCATAATAGATAGGACGCCGACTGATTTACCGGACCCGCTTTCGCCGACAATGGCCATTGCTTCCCCTTCATCCAGGGTGTAAGAAATGCCATTGACAGCATGGACAACGCCCTCTTCGGTATAAAACCGAGTGACGAGATTCTCTACTTCGAGCAGTTGGGCCATAATACCCCATTCAGAAAAACTCTATTGGTTTGTTAATTGTGGTTGATGCAGGTCAGCGGGTTGACTTGACGACGGCTGGGGAAACGGCCGTTTAGCTAAACATCTCTCTTTCCTTCTTGCTTCCCGATAGTTTGGAACTATATCTGAAAATCAAAGGTTAACAAGGGATTAAAAAATTCTTTCTCCGGGCAACTTTAGAGGCGGCTATCCGCTCGTCGGCGGGGTGGTTGCGTCCTGGCCGCTTTGCGCTACAGTACAGGGCATGGATACCTATTTCATCACCGTCGCCGGCAATATTGGGGTGGGCAAATCCACCCTGGTCCGTTTGCTCACCCAACGATTAAGCTGGGAACCCGTCTATGAAGCGGTCGAAGAAAACCCCTACCTGTCTGATTTTTATCAGGACATGTCTCAGTGGAGCTTCCATTCCCAGGTCTTTTTTCTCTCCCGCCGCTTGCGCCAACATCACAGCCTGTTACAACTGCAAAAATCGGCCATTCAGGATCGCAGCGTCTATGAAGACGCGGAAATCTTCGCGCGCAACCTGTATGACCAGGGGCAGATGAGCGAACGAGATTGGAACAGCTATTTTGATCTGTACCGCACGCTGACTACTTTGTTGCACCCGCCGGACCTCGTCATCTACCTGCGCGCTTCTGTGCCTACGTTGCGCCGCCGGATTCAGCAACGTGGCCGCGACTATGAGCAAGAAATTGATGAAGCCTATCTGGAGCGCCTGAACAAGCTGTACGACCGGTGGTCGGCTGCTTTCCGCCTCAGCCCGGTGCTGACGGTGGATACCGACAACCTCGACTATGTGCAGCACGACGATCACCTGGACCAAATCTGGCAAAAAATTCAGGATCGGCTGCAAGGCAAAGATTATCTGGCGCTGCGATAATTTGACGCACCGCCGCTCTGGAGGTAGACTGGAGGGGTTAACATTGGTCAATGGTCAATGGTCAATGTTAGCGCCGACACCGAACAGAGGAGGTGAGAA
>CAYONK010000043.1:0-12797 GCA_964405285.1 uncultured Ardenticatenaceae bacterium | reverse complement strand
GATTCGGCCGGCTTACTCGCCGCGCCGTCAGTGTAGCGAGCCAATCGCGCCTGACTGCGAGCCACCGGATCGCCACTCACCGCGGGCAAGGCAGCCCCACCCTTGATAAATTCGGCAATCGCCAGCCCGGCCCGCCGGCCGAACAACGAAGCGTCCAACAAGCTGTTTGTGCCCAACCGGTTCGCCCCATGCACGCTGATACAGGCGCACTCCCCGGCGGCGTAGAAGCCCGTCACCGGCGTCCCGGCCGCGTCGCCGATCACCTGGCAGTCCGCGTTGGCCGGGATGCCGCCCATGCTGTAGTGGGCCGTTGGCTGAATCGCCACCGGGTCGGTGATGATATTCACGCCGAGGAAATCGCGGGCCAGTTCATGCACCTGCGGCAGCCGCTCCATAATCCGCTCCGCCCCCAGGTGGCGCAAATCGAGGAAGACGCCTTCCCTGTCCGGGCCAACGCCGCGCCCCTCGTTGATCTCCATTTGCTCAGAACGGCTGACCAGGTCGCGCGGGGCCAGTTCCATCTTGTCGGCGGCGTACCGCTCCATAAAGCGCTCGCCATTACTGTTCAGCAGATGGCCGCCTTCGCCGCGACACGCCTCACTCATCAAAATGCCCTTGCCATACAGCCCGGTCGGGTGGAACTGAACAAATTCCATGTCCATCAGCGGCACGCCGGCGTTGTAGGCAATCGCCACGCCATCGCCAGTATTGGCCGTTGCATTAGAGGTGATTTTCCAGGCGCGGCCGTAACCGCCGGTGGCGAACAAAACCGCCTTCGCCCGCATCAGGTGCAGCGTGCCGGTCACAATGTCCAGGGCCACAATCCCCCGGCAGACGTTGTCCTCTAGAATCAAATCAAGACAATACCATTCGCTGTAGAAATTGACGCCATGCTTGAGCGCCTGTTCGTGGATGGTGTGCAGCAGGACATGGCCGGTGAAGTCGGCGGCGTAGTTGGCGCGGGGGACGCTGTGGCCGCCGAAGCGACGTTGGGCGATCCGGCCATCGGCCAGGCGGCTAAAGACGCAGCCCATCCGCTCATACTCGTAGATGATTTCTGGCGCTTCCTTCACCATGATCTCAATGGCGTCCTGGTCGCCGAGCCAGTCGGAGCCTTTGATGGTGTCGAACATGTGCAATTCCCAGCTATCGGGCAATTCATCACCCGGCGGGATCGCTTCTAGCGGGCCGCTCGGCCCGGTTCCGGCGACGGGGCGCGCGTTGTTCAGGGCGGCAGCGATGCCTCCTTGCGCCGCGCCGCTGTGGGAACGCAGCGGATGTAGCTTGGAGAGAACGCCGATATTCCTGACGCCCTCTCGGCTGGCGGCCAAGGCGGCCCAGGAACCGGCCAACCCCGCGCCAACTATCAATACGTCATGGGTTATCGCCTCGCTGTGGGCGATGCCTGTGATGTAACTCATCGTTTGGGTGATCCTTTTGGGAAAGTGGGTGGTTGGTCGAACCGGTTGATTCGTTGGTTGGTTCGTGCGTTGTGGCGCGTGGTTTTGAGCAAACCAAACAGCGAACAATGCAGCAACCCATCCCACTGCTATAACGCTCTATGGGTATGTTCTGCGCTCTAGCTTATCTTGTGGGGGAATACTGGCCTAGTGTCATTCGTCACAAGTTGCGCTGTGACAAATGTAGGGGGGTGGAGAGGATCGGAGATTGGAGATTGGAGATTGGAGATTGGAGATTGAAACAAACTCCAATCTCCAATCTCTTTTTTCATCAGGCGACGCTTTCGATGTCGTCTATCGCTTTGCGAATGATGGCAGCGCTGCGGTGTAGCGCCGCTTCTTCGTCGGGGCTGAGGGGGAGGAAAAAGGTGTCTTCGATGCCGTCGCCGCCAACAATGTGGGGCAAGGCGACGGTGACGTCGCGCACGCCGGCGATTTCCGGCAGGGGAGTGCAAACCGTCATGATCGAGCGACGGTCGCCGAGGATGTTGCTGACGATGCGAGCCAGGGCGCTGCCGACGCCATAATAGGTGGCCCCTTTGCCTTCGATGATCTCGTAAGCGGCGTGGCGCACGCTGTGATCGATCTGCTGGCGCATGGCGGCGTCCAGGTTGCAGTTGTGGGTGCGGCAAAAATCGTTCAGAGGGATGTTGCCGATGTTGACCAGGGACCAGACCAGCACTTCGGAATCGCCATGCTCGCCGATGACATAGGCGTGGACGTGGGTGGAATCTATGTAGAGATGCTGGCCGAGCAGAGCGCGGAAGCGGGCGGTGTCCAGCGTGGTGCCAGAGCCGATGATCCGGGTGGAGGGGATGCCGAATTCGGCCGCGTAACGGGCGGAAAGATGGGTCATCACATCCACCGGGTTGGTGGCGACGATGAGGATGGCGTCTGGGGCGTGGGTGAATATTTGCGGGATGACTTCGCGGAAAACGGCTGCGTTCCGCGCCAACAATTCTAAGCGCGTCTCGCCTGGCTTTTGCCCGACCCCGGCCGACATGATGACGACCCGACAGCCTTTCAAATCTTCATAGTCGCCAGCGCGGACGGTGAGCGGGTGGGCGAAGGGGACGGCGTGCAGGATGTCGGACGCTTCGGCGATGGCCCGCTTTTGGAACTTGTCTACCAGGACGATCTCGCGCCCGACGCCGCGCATGAGGAGGGCGTAGGCGGCGGTGGCTCCCACCATTCCACTACCAACGATGCCAATTTTCATGTGATTTTTCTCCGTTTAAGAATGACCCTTCCGAAAAAACCGCAGATTTCGCAGATTTACGCAGATTTTTACTCTGGAAACTTTGCGCCTCTGCGTCTTTGCGCGACCTTTTTTCGGTGGAGTCAAGAATTTTATACAAAGGGACAAAGGGTGAGTTGCTCAATCGGTGGCGGAGAGGGCGGCGGGGTGGAAACGGCCGTTTCCCATCCACCGCCCCAACAACAGCGCCAGCGGCAACACCACCAAGGACAACCCTGCCCCTACCCAGTAAGGATAGGTCGGGTTGAAGGCGAAGATACTCCCGGCAACGGCCGTGCTGAAAATAGTCGCCAGGCTAACCGTAGACTGGTAAACCCCCAATACACCGCCGCGCACCTCATCGGCGACAACGTTGGTGGTGAGCGATTGCAACGACGGCATCAAAAAGCCAATACCGACGGCAAACAGAATCGCGGCCACACCGCCAAGCAGCGGCCGGGCAAAAGCGGCAAAAATCAGAAGGCCCACTGCCCGCGACAAAAGGCCAAAAATCACCAGTCTCGCTTCATCGAAACGTTTAAGCGCCTGGGGCAGCAGCCAGGCCTGCGTCGCCACCTGCCCCACCCCGACCAAAGTCAACATCACGCCGATCCCCAGGTTCACCGCGCTCTCGCTGAAATCGGCGAACAAAACGGCCGCGCCAAAAAGCGCGAAGGTGGCTTGCAGCATCCCAAAGCCAAACTGGCCGATGAAGGCGATGATAAGGATAAGGAATAACGCCGGGTTGTGGACAATGGTAAAGAGGCCAATGCGCTCTCTTGTGAAGGTGCGAATCACCTCACGCTGATCTTGGGTAAGGCTTTCGTCCAGGATGAACCAGGTGAGTAAGACAACGACGGTGGCGGCGACGGCCGCAAAAATGTAGGGGATGCGCGGGCCGAAGGCGGCCGCCATCAGCCCCCCCAACGCCGGACCAAAGATGAAACCCAGGCCAAAGACGGCGAAGATGTAGCCAAGCGATTGGGTCCGCTTTTCGCGGGGGGTGATGTCGGTGATGTATGCCTGGGCAACGATAACGTTGCCGCCGGTGATGCCATCGAGCAGGCGGGCCAGGAAAAGGAAGGTGACATTGGGGGCCAGAGCGAGCATGAGGAAGGAAACGGCCGTTCCCGCCTGACTCACCAGCAACACCGGCCGCCGCCCCACCTTGTCCGATAGCCGCCCCAAATATGGCCCGGCCAGGAACTGCGCCGCAAAAAACGTCGTCGCCAGCAGGGTGATCGTCTGCGGCGACATACCAAACTCCCGCTGCGCATACAGCGGCAAAATCGGCAAAATCATCGCCGCGCCCAACATCTGGACAAAGACGATGAGCAAAACGGTCAACAAACGCCGATCAAAGGAACGCACCTTTTTCATCAGGCTACCTCAACAAATCGTATCAAGGCGAGGATTGTAACACATCGCCAGACATAATACCTTAAGGGGTTCTTGGCTTTTTGAGGCGACGCCGTCTTCATTGACGGCCGTTTCTCAATTCAAGTACAATCCAATCAAGGAGCTTCCGCCTGCACCCGCTCACCTTAACAGCGCCAGATATCTCCCAGGCTAACCATTGCTTTTCAGCAAGGCCGACTGGTGTGATCTGCGCCACCGGCGATAGACGGAAGGGCCACCGTAAGGAGCAACACCATGAGTGAGATAAGTGAGCTGCCCGATCTCGCAGCGCAAAATGATGATCTGCGCCGCCAACTCCGCGAGTCTGAGCGGTTGCGGGCGCATTACTTCGATCTTTACTATCAGGCCCCAGTCGGCTATCTGACGCTTGGCAGCGATGGGGTGATCCTGGAGGCGAACCAAACTGCCGCCCGCTTGTTAGGATCGTCCGATGGGGTAGGATTGGCGCAACGGCCGTTAAGCGAATTCATCCCCCCGGAGAGCAAAACCATCTACCAGCAGCAATGCGCGCTGCTCTTCAGCAGCGGCACATCCCGCGAATGCGAAATGCAGATCGCTCCTCCCCACAGCCCCTTGCTTTGGGTGAGAATGGAGGGAGCCATCGTCCGGGGCAACGCAGACAATCAGCCAACAGCCCGCGTCCTTCTATGCGACATCCATCACCAGAAACAAGTCGAAAAAGAGCGCGAGATGCAGGCTGCTATCCTGAAAGAGATCTTCGATAGCACCAAAGCCGGGATTTTCTCGCTAGACTGCAATTACCGGTACACCATGTTCAACGAATACCACGCCGCCACCATGAAAACAATCTACGGCGCCGACGTCGCCCTCGGCGGTAAGCTGGCCGATTACCAGACTGACGAGGATTGGAGCCTCGCCAAACAGAACATTGACCGCACCCTGGCCGGAGAAAGCGTCTTCGTCACCGCCTATTCCGGGGAGAGTAGCCTGGCGCGCCACTGTTACGCCATCATCCACTCTCCTTTACGCGACAAAAACGGGCAGATCTTCGGCGTTGTAATTTTAACCCAAGACATCACCGAGCAGCGGCAAGTAGAAATGGCGTTGCGCGAGAGCGAGGGCAAGATCAGCAGCATCTTTCGCGCCGCACCGGTTGGGATCGGGCTGGTAATAGATCGCGTTCTGCTCGAAGTGAACGATACCCTCTGCCAGATGTTCGGCTACAGCCACGACGAACTCATCGGACAAAGCGCCAGAATTCTCTACCCAAGTGATGAGGCGTATCACTTCGTCGGTCAGGAAAAGTACCGGCAGATAGCCGAACAAGGCACCGGCTCCGTAGAAACACAAATGCGTCATAAATCGGGTGAACTACTCGACGTTATTCTAAAATCCACCCCATTAGACCTTCAGGATTTGTCCAAAGGCGTCACCTTCACCATACTCAACATCACCAAACGCAAACAAGCCGAAAGAGCGCTGCAAGAAAGTTATGATCGGCTGGCAAAAGCGATGATCGATCTGCAATCAACCCAGGCCCGGCTCGTGCGCCAGGAGCGCCTGGCAGCCGTTGGGCAACTAGCGGCAGGTATCGCCCACGATTTCAACAACATCCTGGCCGTTATTGTGTTGTACGCGCAATTGATGAGCCAATCCCGGCAGCTTTCGCCGAAGGATCAGGAGCGGATAACTGTCATCGAGCAACAAGCCAAACACGCAGCCCGCCTGACAGAACAGATTTTGGATTTCAGCCGACGTACCATCTTAAAGCGGCAATCGTTCGATCTGGGCGCGCTGCTCCAAGAGCAGGTTGAACTGCTCCACCGCACCTTGCAAGAGAACATCGAGATCAGGCTCGATCTAGGGGCAGGTTCACACAAAATCTACGCCGACCCGACACGCATTGAGCAAGTCATTACCAATCTGGCACTCAACGCCCGCGACGCGCTGCCCAATGGCGGGGTCTTGCGCTTGCAGCTTGAGCGCATTCAGGTGGAACCAGACACATCTCCGCTGATGCCGGAGATGGCTACTGGTGACTGGCTAAAATTGAGCGTCTCCGACAATGGGATTGGCATCCCGCCAGAGGTCATGCCCCATCTCTTCGAGCCATTTTTCACCACAAAGGGGCCGGGCCAGGGTAGCGGCCTGGGGCTGCCGCAAGTTCACGGCCTCGTGGGTCAACATCAGGGGCGGATCGAAGTTTCTTCGGCGGTTGGGCAGGGTACAACCTTCACCATCTATCTACCGGCGCTGGTCTCAGAAACCGGTGAGGTAAGCGCACCGATGAAGCCTCGTCTGCCTAAGGGCAATCTGGAGACGGTGCTGGTGGTGGAGGACAGTGAACTGGTACGTGAGGCGCTGCGAGACAGCCTGGAATTGCTCAATTACCGGGTGCTGACGGCTGCCAATGGTCAGGAGGCGCTGCTAATTCTCGACAGATCAGATCATCGGGTGGCCCTTATCCTTAGCGACGTCGTGATGCCGGTGATGGGCGGCGTGGCTTTGCTGCGCGCCGTTCGCCAGCGCCCGGAGTACCTGCCTGTTGTTATGCTCACAGGCCATCCGCGACAAGAAAGCATTGAAGAGCTTTATGCCGAGGGTCTGGATGGCTGGCTAGTGAAACCGCCCGTGTTAGAGAAGCTGTCCAAGACGATAGCGACGCTGCTTAATCCAACCGCACCACAACCAGGGTGAAAGTGGCCGAACGGCCGTTTACCTCTCCCACCTCTATCACGTAATCCGTCGCCCGCAAGGGCAGGACAAAAGCGCTTTCCGCCGAGCCGGGACCGGAGAAGTTCGCTTCTGTCAGGAGCGCGCCATTGGCGTCCCTAATCCGCAGCACCAGATCGCTCTGGTCCAACGGGTCCACAAAGGCGATGACTGGCCGGCCGCCATTGGAGCGGGCCGCGTATTGCTTGTTCTCGCCAGCGGCCAGGCTCTCGCCGCGATAATGGGTAGCCAGGGGCGCATCGGTGGCGGCGTCGAAGACGTAAACGGCCGTTTCCCCTCGCGCCGGTCCCTGATTTCCCACCAGCAAACGGTAAGGCCCATCCGCATCCGGCGAATAGATGAGAATCTCCGGTCGGGCCGCCGGGCTAAAATCGGCCTGAGCCAACGGCTGCAAGTCTGCCAGGCTGCCCGGCGCAGCATCCTCGACAATGGTCGCCAGAAGCAAGTTGGCGTTGTCGGCCGTCTCGGCGAAGAAGAGCAGGGGTTGGAACTGGACGCCCAACACGTCGTACAGCCGGAAGCCGCCTGGCTCCAGCGTTGTCCGGTCTTGCTGGCCTGGCCCGAAGAAGTCACCGGTTTGGGGAACGGCCGTTGGCGGGGCGGTGGCCGTAGCGGTAGCCGAAGCGGTAGCCGAAGCCATCGCCGTTGGCGCAGCGCCAGTCGCGGTTGGCGAAGGGGGGATGATGGGTGTTGCTATGGAGGTGGCCTCAGCCGTCTCCGTCGGATCAGGCGGCAGCGGCGAAGGCGGGAGGGTCGGATCAGGCGGGGGGACGAGGGTCGTTTCGATCTGATCGGGCGGCGGCAGCAGAGGGATCGGCGTCGCTTCTGGCGGCGTCACGCCGGTCAGGCGGCAGGCCAGCACCAGGAGCAGCCAGGGCAGAATCAACCAGCGTAAAGAGGCTCTATTTTTCATGATACGCACCTTTCGCGGCAGCGGAACAGTTGCCGCCGCAGTAGACCGATTATAGGACAGGCGGGTGCGGCTTGCCATTTTCCCCCGCTCGGCTATGCTTACGGCATGAATCCATTCCATTGGTTGTTCGACAAACTTTATCCAATCATTCGCTTTATCTACGAGGTGATTCAGGGGAATGCCTGGTTCAGCCGGATCACGCCGGACGGAGCGATTGCCGACGAGTTATGGTTGGGGGGCGCGCCGACCTACAAGCGGGATTATGAATTTTTGCGGCGGGAGGGGATAACGGCCGTTGTCAACATCCGCGCCGAACGAGAAGACGACAGCGCCTTCTACGCCGCCCACGACATCACCCACCTCCAGTTGAAGGTGCTGGACATCACCGTCCCCCCGGAGACCATCCTGACAGAAGGGGTGGCATGGATGCGGGAGCAGGCGGAAAACGGCCGTTCCATCCTCGTCCATTGCGCCAAAGGGCGGGGCCGCTCCGCTACGCTCCTGGCCGCCTACCTAATGGCTGAACACGGCCTCAGCTTCGATGAAGCCCACGCCCTGCTTAAGGGCAAACGCCGCCTGACCAAATTGGAAGGCCGCCATCGCCAACGGCTTGAGCAGTGGCTTTTGTCCCACGGAGACACCAAAAAGAGCGAGATCTGAGCAATCTTAACCTCCGTGCCCTCCGTGTCTCCGTGGTGAAACTCTCCGAATCTCAAACAATCAGCATCGCGTCACCGAAAGAGTAGAAGCGGTATTGCTTGGTAACGGCCGTTTCATACGCCGCCATCACCCGTTCCCGCCCGGCGAAGGCGGAAACAAGCATCAGCAGGCTGGATTGGGGCAGGTGGAAGTTGGTGATCAGGCCGTCTACGGCGCGGAATTTGTAGCCGGGGTAGATGAAGAGGTCGGTCGGCCCGCTGAAGGCGGCCACCGGCTTCCAGGGGCACAGATTACTCGTCTCCCCCGCCGCGTCGCGGGCGCTGATGGTTTGCAGGCTGCCCTGAATCCCGGCGGAACGGAGGGCGGCCGTTTCCAACGTGCGCATCGCTGTTGTGCCAACGGCCACCAGGCGGCCTCCGGCCAATTTGGCCTCGTTGATCCGCCGGGCGGCGTCGGCGCTGAGATTGGCCCATTCGCTGTGAATGTGGTGGTCGGCCACCAGCTCCGCCTCCACCGGCTTGAAGGTGTCTAGCCCGACGTGCAGCGTGACCATCTCCAGCAGCACCCCTTTGTCGCGTAAGGCCATCAGCAGGTCGCCGGTGAAGTGTAAACCGGCCGTCGGCGCGGCGCTGGAACCGGCCGGGCGGGCGTAGATGGTCTGGTAGCGTTCGGCGTCGGCGAGCGGTTCGTGGATGGAGTGGGGCAGCGGGGTGTGGCCGAGGTCGTCGAGGTCGTCGGCGCTGAGGGGGCGGCTGAATTGGATTTCGCGTTGGGGGCCGTCGAGAACGGCCGTTACCGTCGCTATCACCCCCGCATCCGTCCCATCGGCCCGCTCTAACAAAATCTTCGCGCCCACCACCATCTTTTTGCCGCCGATCAGCGCCTTCCAGCGCCCCTCGCCCAAATCGTCTAGCAGCAAAATCTCCACTTTTCCGCCGCTGGCTTTGCGGCCAAAGAGCCGCGCCGGGATGACCCGGCTGTCGTTCAGCACGAGGATGTCGCCGGGGTTCAGGTAGTCGAGCAGGTCGGTGAAGTGGTGGTGGGCTAAACGGCCGTTTTCCCGCCCCAGCAGCAATAACCGGCTGGCGTCGCGTTGGGATAACGGCCGTTGGGCAATCAACTCTTCCGGTAAATAGTAAAAAAAATCAGCAGTTTTCATAGTGTTAGTGTGTTCAGTGTACAAGGCACAATCTTTTGAGCTTGCTACGACCAATCTTTTGCTCAGATCAACAAAGAAATTTCCTCATTGCTCTCATGGCTTTCGCAACAGATAGGCACTTGCGCCTGTTGCCTCAATCATGTCCTGGATATTGTACATCTCCTGCAACACTGTCAAAACCTCATGTTGCTCGGCTGAGGTAACGTGCGAAAAAACAATCCAGAATTCTGAGGTAGAAGGTGGCAGCGCCGCAAGAATTTCGGCGAATTTTTCATTTGCCGGTAGCGCCCTCATCCACCGACCGTAAAAAATACCATCTTCTGAGCAATATAGGTGAGATTCCCCAGCCCAACATCCTCGATACCAGATGCCAGGGAGATCTTCCGCCATTCCTTCACTTAGCTGCATCTGGTAACGAAAGCCAGGCACCGCACTATAATAAACATAAGTGGGAACTGCTTCTTGGCGCTTGACCAGATATTGATTCACCACAACCCGTAAATCCTGGGGTTGCTCTCTTGGCGCAATGGCAGCCACCAGTATAAAAGCTACCGCGACCACCACACTCAAGAGTCGTTGCGCCCGCCAAAGCACAGCAATGCCAATCGCTGCTGTTAAAAGCAACAAGGGTGTTAAAATTAAAGCGTGACGGCTACCTCCATATGGATAAGCACCAATTCTGCCAGCAACATAGTACAGCACCCAGGCAACAAGTAACCAGTTGATGATGTAAGCATGGTTTATTGATTTCGTGAGGGAATAGAGGCTCAATACCAACAATAGCAGCAACAGCACCCATGCAAACTGAGTCAAGACCAGCCAGGGCGCCGGGTCTGCAATATATCCTGTAAATTGATAGGCCAAGAGATTTTTTGTTTTCACGAAGAAAGAGTTTGCTTCCGCTGCAAACGAGTTCAATGAGATGCGGAAAGCATTGCTTGTCGGGCCGCGAAACAGTTGCTGAGGGAGCCAAAAGAGCAGGAGGGGAAGCGCAAGAAACAAAAATATGATTGATGAGAGACCCTGCCGCAAGAGATATTCTTGCTTTCTTTTATAAAAGTGTTCGCCAAAGACAACGCTGGCTGCCGCAATGATGGTAAGCCATGCGCCATAATAGTTGTAAATGCCAATAATTCCGGTGATTATCCAGGCAAACCAATATCTCCACAGATTTGTCCGGCGGGCATAGACTAGAGCAAGAAGGTTGAGAAAGAGGGTTAACAATAACAGTGCATATTGACCCACTTCCTGAGCAAAGCGAATGTCTGGCGGCAGAAAAGTTAAAAACAAAGCAGCGAATATACCCGCGTGTGAGCTATGAACTGTTTTTCCCAGTGTAAAAATGGTAGCGATAGATATCAGGCTAAAATAAGTTGAGAGGAGCCTTAGACTGAACTCGTCTCGACCGAAGTTGAGCCAAAAATGAAGCAGTATAGAGTAAGCTGGAGGGTCTTGAAGAGAATCTTTTACAGCGGGTAACAACTCGTTTAGAGAAGTTGTAGCTACCCAAAATTCCATCGCTTCATCAAACCACAACGGATGCGATGCCAGCGTGTCCAACCTGATAAAGAACGCAAAGAGAAGAAGACCAATGAGGATTACCCGTTGTTTTAGGTTGATTATAGCAGGCATAATTTGCGGAAATGTAAATAAAGAGAGCCGAGTCTTAACGGCGGAAAATGTAGAGGAAGATGTTAAGCAGCACCGTACCCAAAATACTCACCAGCAGCATCGTCGCCAGCGGCACATACACCTTCATATTGCCGCTCTCAAACGAGAAATCGCCGGGCAAATTGCCCATCCAGGGAAAAAAGCGGCTGGCGAGCAAAATAATCCCGCCCACCAACGCAATCGCCAGCCCAATAATCAACAAAATCCGCCCGAATTCAATCATGATTGTCACCTGATGAGGAAGTTGCCGGTTGCCAGTTGCCAGTTGCCGGTTGCCAGTTGCCTGTTGCCAGTTATTCGTTACCGGCCACCGGCCACCAGCCACCAACCACTACTCCACAAACAAACTCGGCTGATTCGGCTTCTGGTTGTTGGCGGCAGGCAGGGCGATGCCCAGATGGGCGTAAGCGTGCGGGGTGGCCTGCCGGCCGCGCGCCGTGCGCTCCAGAAAACCCAATTGCAGCAGATACGGCTCCACCACGTCCATAATCGTGTCCGGCTCTTCGCTGATGGAGGCGGCGATAGTGTCCAGCCCGACCGGGCCGCCGCCGAACTTTTCGATGATCGCCCGCAGCACCCGCCGGTCCAAATCGTCCAGGCCGAGTGGGTCAATTTCTAGCAGGTCGAGGGCGGCAACGGCCGTTTCCGCCGTAATCTCCCCATCCGAACGCACCTGGGCATAGTCGCGCACCCGGCGCAGCAGGCGCAAAGCCACCCGCGGCGTCCCCCGCGAGCGGCGGGCGATCTCCGTCGCCCCCACCTCGTCAATCGTCACTTGCAAGATGCCTGCGCCGCGCCGTACAATCGCCTCAATCGCCGCCTGCTCATAAAAATCCATGCGGTAGACCGCGCCAAAGCGGGCGCGTAACGGCGCGGTCAGCAGCGCCAACCGCGTCGTCGCTCCGACCACGGTGAATTTGGGCAGCTTCAGCCGCACATTCTTCGCCCCCGGCCCCTTGCCCACCACAATATCCAGCACAAAATCCTCCATCGCCGGATATAAAATCTCCTCCACCGCCCGCCCCAGCCGGTGGACTTCATCAATGAACAAGATGTCCCCGGCGCGCAAATTGGTCAGAATCGCCGCCAGATCGCCTGCCCGCTCAATGGCCGGGCCGGCCGTGATGCGGATGTTGACGTTCATCTCATTGGCGACGACGTGGGCCAGGGTGGTTTTGCCCAGACCAGGCGGGCCGTAAAAGAGAACGTGGTCCAATGGCTCCTGCCGCGCCTTCGCCGCCTCGATCAGAATGGAGAGGTTGGCCTTCATCGTCTCCTGTCCGGTGAAATCGGCCAAGACTTGCGGCCGGATGAAGCCATCCAGCCCCCGGTCTTCCGCCTTGCGCTGCGGGGAGATGTGTCTGCTAGGGGTCTCTTTGTCACTCATAATTTGCTGTTTGCCTGTATGCTTGTTGCATGGGATTATACGTCAACTACAGCTTTTAGACCCAAAGGGTTTACAAAACCCTTTGGGTCTCCCACGAGGAGACAGGAGATGGTTTACGAATCACAACACCCATTGGTTAAGCATAAACTGACCCTGCTGCGGGATAAACGCACGAAGCCAAAGAAGTTCCGTGAATT
>CAYONK010000042.1:0-12812 GCA_964405285.1 uncultured Ardenticatenaceae bacterium | reverse complement strand
AGAAAGGTGACAATATCGGTGATGCCCAACTCGCGGCGCAGCTCTTGCAGGCGGGCCATCTCTGCGTCGGGCGTCTCCGCCCAGGGGTCGCCGCCGATGATCGCCACGCAGATCCCTTTCACCGCTTCCGGGTAGCGTTGTTGGATGAGGGCCATCGCCCGGAGCAGGGTGTCTATCCCTTTGAGCGGTTCGATCCGGCCGGCGAAGATGATGTTTTTGTCGTTCGGCGGGATGCCGACGCGCTCTTTGGCGACGGCCGGAGGGATGGGCGAGAAGCGCTGCAAATCTACGCCAGGGGAGATGACCCGCACCTTGCGCATGTTGGCGCCGTAGAGCCAGTTGAGTTGGGCTTCCTCAGCCGGGGTGGCGGCGATGATCCGGTCAACAATCTCAATGACTCGCTTTTCACCATCCAGTCGCTCTTGCGGGGCGCGTTCAGAGTCGCTTTGGGCGATGCGGTTTTTCATCTGGCCCAGGGTGTGGAACATGTGGACGATGGGCGCTCCCCAGGCGTCGCGCAGTTTTTCGGCCACCAGGCCGGAGAGCCAATAATGGCTGTGGATCAGGTCGTAGCGGATGCCTTCTTGGGCGGCGAAGGCCAGGGTTCCGGCGGCGAATTCTTCCAGGTAGTCGCCCACTTCGGCCAGGGGGATGGGCTTTTCTGGCCCGGCGGGGATGTGGACCACCCGGCCGCCGTAGCCCAGATCGTGCATCACCATCGGCACGCAATCATCTTGGGAGCGGGTGAAAACGTCTACCAACACGCCCTGTCGCCCCAATTCGCGGCTGAAATCGCGCACGTAGACATTCATCCCCCCTGTCTTTTTCCCGCCAAGCATGGCCAAAGGGCAGGTGTGGACGGAGATGAGAGCGACGCGCTGGATTTGCGGGGAATGGCTCAAAAGAGAATCTCTTTTGAATTGTGAATTGTGAATGATGAATTGTGAATTGTGAATGTGTCCGATTCATTCACAATTCATACTTCACAATTCACAATTCACAATTCACAATTCACAATTTCTTCAGGGTTATCCGGTAGATTTCGCTGTCTTGGGCGCCGAATTGGTATTTGTAGCTTTCGCTGCCGCGGAGGAAGTCGAATTCGGAACGGCCGTTTCCAATCGCCAATTTTACCGCTTTCGCCGTCAGCACCACGCCGGGGCTGAGCGCGCCAAAGGCGGCCGGGTCCAGGCCGGAGTTGTAGACCCAAATGCGCCCTTTGTAGTCGAAGTTGAAGAGAGCGGCTGCTTTACGCCCTTCGATTTCGATGAAGAGCAGTTGCAGCGTGCCAGCCGCCAGGGCGGATTGGGCGGTTTCGTGGAAGACAGCGCGACGGCCGTCGTTCAGCCAATCCCGCTTCTCAAAGGTACTCAATTGCAGGAGCGTCAGAAACTCCTCAACTGCCTGGGTCAAATCGTCCTCTGGGCCGATCTGGCGCAGGTAGGCTTCGGCGGCGTCGGCGCGGCGCAGTTTGCGGCTGATTTCGCGCCGCTGTTTGCTGTCTAGCATCTCCAGGTAGGCGTCGAAGGTGGCGGGCAGGGGGATGACAGGACAGACTTCGATGATCTCTTCGTGACAATCCAACCCTTGTTGGGCTGCCACCTCCGGCAATAGTCGTCGCGTCGCTGAAGCTGCGGGCACGTTGCACAATCTGGCTATTTGCCAGTCAGGGAAGGCAGGTTGCTGGAGATGGTTAAGAACGGCCGTCCATCCTGCCTCCGCTTCTTCCTCGCGTACAATCAAGTCCAGATAGTCTGTCTCTTCGACGCAGCCGTTGAAATGGAGGCAGCCATCTTGCAAGAAAAAGCAGCCGATGGTTGCCAGACTCTCATCCTCCCGGCGGCTGATGATCGTGTGCAGACTGGCGTTGGCTGGTTGAAGGTGCCGCCACCAGGATTGCTGAAAGGCCAGGCTTTGGAAGGGGGTGTCAGTCATGGATTGCCCGGCCAGGGTGTCCCATTCGTTTTGGAGTTCGCTGAATGCCTCGTCGCCGAGGAGATAGGTGATTTTCATAGTTGGAGATTGATTGAGTTGCGAGTTGCCGGTTGCCGGTTGCGAGTTGCCGGTTGCCGGTTTCTCGCAAGTGGCTTGGTCACAATTTAAGACAGTATTATAGCTGATTTGTTGGTTGGCGCTTGTTGGGTCTGGCTACTTTTTTGGCAGTCGCCAGCGCCAGACAAACTGCCACCAATCGACGAATTTGGGCACGTCTCGTTCGTAGCGTACCAGCAGGATGCTGACGAGTAGGACCATCGCGCCGAGCCATTGAACGGCCGTTAACCACTCCCCCAGAAAGGCAATCGCCAGCGCAATGCTTACCACCACTTCTAGCACACCCAGCAGGGCGGTTTGCATACTGCCCAGCTTTTTGACCCCCAGGAAGAGGGTGAGGCGGGAAACGGCCGTTAACGTCCCCATCCAAAAAATCGCCTGCCAGCCGCCCGGCGTGACCTGGCTCATGTCCGTCGGCCAGAGCAGCCAGGGCAGGGTGACGACGGCCGCCATCGCCGTGATGGCGTACAGCGCCACCGTTGGGGCCGGGATGTCGTACATAATGCGTTGGCTCAGGACCAGTTGAAAAGCGTAAGTAAACGAGGCAACAAACATCATTCCTGCCCCTAACCAATCGGGCGCGCCCAGGCTGCCGGCTGTCAGCAGATAAATGGCAAAAATAGCCAACCCCGTGCGAAAAAAGGTCAGCCCAGAGATGGCTTGCCCAATCAGCCGCAGCAAAATGGTGACGAAAATAAGGTAGCTGATGTTGATCAACTGCCCTACAGAAGCGTCAATTCGGCTCAGGCTGGCGTAGTAGAGGATGGAACCGAGGCCATTCACCCCCCCGGCCAACAGGCTGCTGAGCAGCCCTGGCTTAGAAGTGCGGATGGCGTGGCGGGCGAAGAGGAGAACGGCCGTCCACATCACCCCCGCCGCGATCAGCGTCCGCACCGCCACCACCGTCAGCACATCCGCGCCGGCCGCATAAGCCAGCTTGGCCAGGATCGGCGTCGCCCCTAAGAAAATGGGGGAGAGAATAGCCCAGAACAGACCCTCCCGCCAGATTCGATCATCTTCCTGCCGGTTGCCGGGCCGATTGGGATTAGGTTGTGCAGGCATGGGGGAGATGCAACGCGCCGCAGAGGAATTCCAGGCCTTACATGGAAGGAATTTCGTCGCTTGGTGAAAGCGGTAGCAAGATGTGGAATGTACTCCCCGGCAAAGTTTCTGGATTGCGGCCTGGGCTTTCCACCCAGATACGGCCGTTATGCGCTTCCACAATCCCCTTTGCAATCGCCAATCCCAATCCTAAGCCGCCACCCTGGAAAGCCGATTTACTGGTCGAGTGGTGTTCAATTGCTCCTAACGTATAGAACTGCTCAAAAATTTGCCGCTGTTCTTCAATAGGGATGCCGATGCCGCTGTCTTGAATTACCAGGTCCACTGCTTTGCCATGCACAAAATGGCCGGTGATGCTGATTTCGCCGCCATCAGGGGTGTATTTCACCGCGTTGCCGACGACGTGTTCGATAGCCGCTTGCAGGCGACGGCCGTCGCCCTGAATCAGGGGTAGATGGCTCAGATCGGCGATGGTCAGCGTCAGATTACGGCGACGGCAAATGTCGCCAAACGTCTTTTGCACGTCCTGGGCCACCTTTGTCATCCGCACCGGCCCCAACGAAAGGTCCAGCGTGCCGGAGGAGATGCGCACAACGCTGATGATCTCGTTGATGACTTCTTGCATTCGCGCCACGCCAGATTGCAATCCCTCGGCAATGCCAACGATAGATTGCGCCGGGATGAGGTCGTTCTTGTGCCGTACCTGCTCTGCCAGCAGGTGGGAATAGCCGCTGACGAGCGTGAGCGGCGTGCGTAATTCGTGAGAGACCAGGACGATGAAATCGCTTTTTAAGCTGTCCAGTTCCATCAACCGCTTGTTGGCGGCGCGCAGCTCCCGGACCTTTTTTTCCAGGTTTTCCACCAGATTCTGGGCATGTTTTTCCAGATGCTCGCTACGTTCAGCCAGGCTCAACTTATCTTCCTGACCGCGTAGGAAGCGTTCGACGTCGCCGGGGAAGGTGGCCACGTCAATCGGTTTGGTCATGTAGCCGCTGCATCCGGCTGCCAGGGCCAATTCTCGGTTGCCCGATCCTACATTGGCTGTCAGGGCGACAATGGGCACATTGGTGAAATTAGGTAAACTGCGCAGGCGAGTGGTGATTTCCCGGCCATCCATGTTGGGCAGGTTGATGTCCATCAGGATGAGGTCTGGCTTCTGCTCGCGGGCCAGATTAATCCCTTCCAGCCCTTCACTGGCTACCATCACATGGTAGCCACGACTGGTTAAGACACGCTCCACCAGGCGGCGGCTGGCGTGGTCGTCTTCGATATACAGGATTTTGGCGACTTTCTTGTCGGTCATGTGTTTTTGCTAATGGTTGCCCTAGGGCAATGCCTGGCGGATGTCGCTTAACAGGTCAGAATCCATGAAAGAGCCTTTTGTCAATAATGCTCTTATTTTACCGTCAAGTCGTTCTCTTTCAATAGCCGATAACTCCTTAGCGGTGATGACGATAATGGGAATGTGCTGTAATTGTGCGTCTTGTTTCATTGCCTCGACCAAGCCAAATCCATCCAGACCAGGCATCATTAAATCGAGCAAGACGAGATTGGGCTGTGTTTGGCGAACGAGCGCCAGGCCGTCTAAGCCATTGCTGGCTTCGTCTATCAGGAAGTCGCCCTGGGCTTGTAAGATGCGGCGAATCAGACGGGCCGCATCCGGATTGTCTTCGATGATGGCGATGCGTTGAACGCGGCCGTCAATGTCTTCTAGCGCGGTGAGCAGGCCATCTTGTCGGATGGGCTGGGTGATTGCGCCGGGCGGGATAATATCGCGGGCGTACTGCTCGCCGACAACGTGTTTTTCTACTGGGAAGGTGTGGCCGGAGCAGTTGAGGACAACGGTTTCGTGTGGTTTGATGATGCCCTGGCGGATGAGTTTGAAAAGTCCGGCGAAGGTAACGGCCGTTGCCGGTTCTACCGACACCCCATCCATACGCGCCACTACGTGCATCGCCTGAAAGGCTTCAGCATCGTCAATGGCTTCCATTGTGCCGCCATGCTGCTGAATGAGTTCACGCAGCACCTCATAAGCCATCCCTGGCGCGCCGGTCGCCAGCGTAGCGATGTCGGTGACCGGATTGGCGACGTTTTCCGCAATTGCCAACCCTTTTTTGAACGAATGGACCATTGGCGCGCAGCCGCTCGTTTGGAAACAGGCCAGCTTGGGAATCTTATCCACCAGCCCGTACGCCTTTAGCTCTCGGAACCCTTTGATGACGCCCACCGGCCCCAACCCGCCGCTGACCGATTGTAAGTACCAGTCTGGCGCTTGCCAGGGGTAGCGGTTGCCTATAGCCAGCGCCGGGTCTAGCCCCGCGTTGACGGCCCCTAGCTGCTCAGCCACCTCGAAGGCCAACGTTTTCATCGCTTCTTTAGCGGCAATGCCTTTAATCCCCTGGTCGAAAAAGAGGTTTTTACTGGCGGCAAAGTCGGCCGCCACTTTTTTGCATTGGTCATACGTCCCGGCGACTTTGATCACTTCCGCGCCATAGAGGGCAACCTCGCGCATTTTGTCGGCCGGCACGGAACTGGTGACAAAGATCCACATTTTAATGCCAGCGCGGGCGCCATAGGCGGAGTAGGCGATGGCCACGTTGCCGGTGGAGGCCACCACAGCCTCTTTGACTCCGGCCTCTTTCATGTTGCTGACGGCGATGGTTGCCTGCCGGTCTTTGAAGGAGCCGGTCGGCCCTTGCCGTTCGTCTTTGATGAAGATATTAGGGTGGCCGAGCATCAGGCTCAGGTTGGGCACGCGGAGGAGGGGGGTCCATCCTTCGCCCAGGGAAACGATGTTGGCGTCGTCGTGCAATGGCAGCAGTTCGCGGTAGCGCCATAGGTTTGCGCCGTAGTTGGCGAGGCGCTCCTGCCAGCCGCGCCGCGTTGTGCCGGTCTGTGAATCTTCGTAAAGGGCATCCAGCCATTCTGCTCCACAGTGGGGGCAGGCTGCCAATGGTTGGGTGTGGTCTGTTTTGGCCTGGCAGGCGCGGCATATGATGGCGAAATTTCTCATGAATACTTCTCGATGTTGGTACGATTGTTTTGATACAGTATGGTAATGCTGACGTTTTGAAAATTTGTCAGGCATTGTAGTTTAGAGGATAACGGCCGTTTCTCCCACTAATTCTTCGCTTTCCACCCCCTCGCCGGGGGGCTGCAACGGCAGCCGTGCAAAAAAGGTGGTCCCTTTGCCCAACGTGCTGTCCAGCCACAACTCCCCACCGTGCATCGTAACCAGCCACTTCGTGATCGGTAATCCCAGGCCCGTTCCCCCGGCCGTGCGCGTCGTCGAATTGTCCACTTGCTCGAAGGCGATGAACAACTTGTCGAAATCTTCACGGTCAATGCCAATGCCCGTATCGGCGACAGTGATCAAAACGTGGTCTGGCCCGTTGCGCGTGATGCTGAGGTCTATGTTCCCTTGCGCCGTAAATTTGGCAGCGTTCGAGAGCAAATTGATCAGAATCTGCCGGATGCGAATCGGATCGGCGGTGATCGGCGGCAAATCAGGGGAGATCTGGCTGGCGAGAACTACGCCTGGCGGAATCAGACTGCGCACTGTGCCCAGGGCGGCTTCGGCAGAAACGCGCAGGTCCACTGTCTCAAATGCCAGTTTCATTTTACCCGCGCCGATCTTGGCCATATCCAGAATCTCGTTGATGAGCGTTAACAGGTGCTGACCATTGTTGTAGATGGATGTCAGGTCTTCTTCTTGTTCGGTCGTCAAGGGGCCGTCAATCCCTTTCAAAATCACCCGCGAGAAGCCGATGATGGAGTTGAGCGGCGTCCGCAACTCATGGGACATGTTGGCCAAAAACTGATTTTTCAGATTGTCTAGCTGTTGCAATTGCTCCAGACTGGCTTGAATTTGCTCGAACAGGCGGGCGTTTTCCAGGGCCAGGCTGGTTTGGGTGGCGATGCTGCGCAACAACTGTACGTCGTTTTCGCGGTAGGCATCGGGGCGGAGCGATTGGACGCTGAGCAAACCGGTGGGTACGCCTTCGTAACTCAGGGGAATCCAGAGACCGGATTTGGCTTCGCTGGCTTCGGGGAAGGCGTGGGGAAGCGTTTCGTCAACGTCATTACCGGTGAGGCGATGGTAGCGGCTGTGCAGCAGAGCGTACAACGGATCCGAAGGGGCTAATGGACGAGGCGCAGCCGCGATCTGTTGGCCTTGTTTGATGACCAGGATCGGTTTGTATTCGTGGTTGTCGTCGGTGTATTGCGCCAGCAGAAACAGGCTGTTGTCCATCAATCTACCCACTTCATGATAGACTGTTTGGGCCAGATCGTCCCGGTTAAGGATGCTAGAGATGTTGGATTGGATCTGGTTGAGGAAGATGAGTTCCTGGGCGCTGTTGAGGGCTTCGTCGAGCAGTTTGAGGTTTTCCAGATGGGTGTTGAGATGTTCGACGACGGTTTGGGCCAGGATGATGTGATTGGGGGAAAACGGCCGTTTTCCCTGTGAATCCAACGCCAAAAAACCGATCAGCTCCTGCTGGCTGACGACCGGGACCAACAGCGACAACTGCGCCTCGAAGGAGTAGACGTATTGCTGTAAAACGGCAGTTGGCACACCCTCTTCCGTCTCGCAAAGCAGCAGCGGTTGGCGGCGGTAGTCCAGGTAATCATAGACAAAATCGCCGCGCATGGGGAAAACGGCCGTTTCCTCTCCTACCCGATCAAACGCCGCCGCTGCCACCACCCCACTGTTCGCTTGCCGGTCGTAGGCGACAAAGCGGCATTGCGCCGCTCCCGTATACTGGGCAATTTCCTGCACAGCGATCATCAAAGCGTCGTCGCGGGCGAGCGCCTGACTGAGCGAGCGGCCAATCTGGTACAGTAGTTCTGCCTGCCGTAAAAGCTGCTGATTGGCCAGCGTGATCGCCGCCTGATCAGCCAACGCGCGGAATGGCTGTAAGCTGCGCTCCGAAAAACCACTCGCCTGCCGCGTTTGCAAAATCAGCGTGCCCAGCCATTGTGGTTCGGCAAAAATGGGGATCAGCGCGGTCGCCTTGCTCTCCTCGTCCCCTGGCAACCGGTAGCCCAAAACACTCTCTTCCCTCTCTGGCGTCAGGTCATCCAGGATGACAATTTCGTTTTTGTTCAGTTCCTCTTCGTATAGAAATTGATGGCGCGGGTAACGCCCCACCGATTCGGGCAATATACCATCCCGGCTCCAAACGGCGGGCCGGGAGAGATAATCGGGGTCGTCCAGGATGACAATCTGGGCTGCGTCCACCAAATCGGAACGGCGGGCGAACTCTATCAGGGCGTTGAACACGTCTCCCTGGTCGCTGGCTTCGCTGATCTGTCGGCCGATCTCGTAGAGCAGGTTTGTTTCGCGTAGCGTGTTTTGCAGTTGCTCAAACAGATCGGCATTATTGATGGCAGCGGCCAATTGGTCGGCCAGGTTTTGCAGCACCGTGATGGATTCCGGATTAAAGATGGCTTCGCGGGCGCTTTGTACCGTTAAGGCGCCAATGACTTGGCCCCGGCTGCGCAGGGGGAGGGCGAGTTCGGCGCGGGTGTCAGGCAAAAGCGGGTTTGGGGCGAAGTCGGTGGCCAGGGTCACGTTTTGCGCGACTCCCGCCTCATTGCGGGCGATGGCGCGGCCGATCATCGAGCCGCTGCCGACCGGTAGGGCATGACCCTGGGCGACCTGAGTGCGCCCGGCTTCACCGGTGCCGGCTTGTAAAACGGCCGTTTCCCCAGCCCCATCCAACAAAAACAGCCCGACGTAATAATAATCAAACCGGGCGCGGATCAGCTCTACGGCCGCTTCGATCAGCCGGTCCCGCTCCAGCATAGATGTCGTTACGGTAGAGACCTCGGCTGCCAGTTGAAGCTGGTTGGAATTGGCGCGGGTGGTTTGCAACAGTTGCGCGTTGTGCAGCGCTGCGCCCATTTCCCGCACCAGACTCTCGATATATTCCTGGTCTTCCGCGCTCAGTTCTGGCTCTGTGGGCAGGGCGATCTCGCCGAAAATTTGCTCGCCCAGGCGAAGCGGCAGGTTGTTCGCCGCTGGTAATGGCTCGGCCCGGCGGCTGACGCGCAGCCCGGCTTCGCTCATGCTGGCCGTCAGCGCCGCCTGTTCGGACCGCCAGATGGTGTCTACGTAACGGCCGTAAAGGATTTCCAACTCGCGGGCGCGCTGTGTCGTTTCCAGCAGCAGAAGCAGATTGCGCCATAGGTTGGCGAGGCCCTGGGCAAAGGCGCGCAGCAAAATGGGGAGTTCGGTCAATTCTTGGGTTTCAAGCTGGCTGCTATAAACGAGCAGCGCGCCCTGCCGCCCGGTATTGAGCGGTAAGGTCAGGGCAATTGTCAGGTCGCTGGCGTGCCTTGTGCGGTGGCGCTGCTGGCTGAATTCCCCGGCAGCGTCCGCCCACGCCTGATCGAGCGCTTGCTGAATGTCGCTTTTCTGCGGCGCAACCTGCTCTGGTTGCTCGGCTGTGGTGGTGCGGATTCGCCAAACGGCCGTTGGCGTTGCTCGCTCATAAATCGTCACGTAGTCTAATTGGAGCGCCTGGCAAATACCGCTAACCGCCTCATCCAACAAAGCGCTCTCCTCAGTCTGGCGCGCCAGGCTGGCGTTTAATTGCAGAATCTCATTCAAACTGTGGCTGCGTTTCTCTACCAGACGACGCAACTGCCTTTGCTGCTCAAGCTGGGCATATAGCGCTTGCTGCAACGCAATTTGCGACTCTTCCTGAGCGCGTAGCTGCACCACTTCCCTCGTCTCGGCCAGCTTTTCCAAAAACACGATCTGGAACGTGCTGAGCTTATGCCATAAAGTGTGGGTTGGTGGTCCTTCCGCCAAATGGGGCAGCAGCGTTTCGTAATAGGTCTGGAGCAGCGCCTGCATAAGCTGGGAGCCGGAGATCATCGCCAGCCCTTGTTTGGCCAGTTGGGTCGCCGTAGCGCCCACGTCGAAATTGCTGGCCTGACCGGTCAGGTAGCGCGTCACCAGGTCAAACAGTTCCATAGCGACGTAGGCGCCACGGCTGCTCGACTTCATCTCCTCACGATTGTCGCTGGCATGTTGCCCAAACGCCTGAACCAATGCCTGGATAAATGCCTCTCTTTGGGCCATCCAGAGCGGGATCAGCTCACTTTCGTTGGGCAAGGGTTTGGTCGTCATGTTGTTTTACGTGTCTTTGGCCTGGCGCGCGCCCAACGCCAGACTGACCGGTTTGCCTCCGGCGCGATTAGAAATCGCTTGCAGGCCGATGCGCAAAATTGCCTCAATGTCGGCTGTGTTGCGTAATTGGGCGCTGATCTGGTTCAATTCGCGCTGCTGCTGCGCCCGCCCTTCGGCGTCGGCCAACAAACGAGCGTTGGCAATGGCGATGGCTAACTGATCGCTCATAGTCTGTAAAGTGCTGATGAGTTCCGGCGAGAAGGCGTTGGGCTGGGTGCTTTGCACCGTCAGCGCGCCGATGATCTGGCCGCGCACCCGCAGCGGGATAGCCAGTTCGGAGCGGGTTGACGGGAGGTGGGGGTTGGGCTGCCATTCTACGTCTTGAGTTACGTCCTGGCTGATGCGCGGCTGCCCATCTTCTGTCGCTCCGCCAATCAAGGAGCGGCTGCCGACTGCCAATTGGTGACCGCGCTCAAGCTGAATTCGGCCGGCTTCGCCCGTGCCCGCCTGCAACACTGCCATGTCGGTTTGCCGGTCAATCAGGAAGAGGCCGGTGTAATAGAGCGAAAAGCGCTCTCGAATCAGGTTGACGGCGCGTTCTAACAGAGCGTCTAAATCCAGGATGCTGGTGGCGGCGGCGGCTACTTCGGCGGCCGTCTGTAGCTGAGTGCGTTGTACCGATTGGGCTGCCAGGGCGTTTTGTACCGCTTCTAATTGCAGCAAATTGTTGATGGCGATTGCCAAGGCCCCGGCAATGGTCTCTAGCAACTGGACGTCACGTTCACCGAAGGCGTCCGGATCATGTTCGTTTTCAATAGCCAGGACGCCGATCAACTTGTTCGCCACGATGAGGGGGAAGCCGAGCCAGGTGCTAGCCACTGCGCCGATGGTGACGGATTGGTACTCTTCGGCTAATTCGCGGAAGTGCCGGTTGATGAGCAAATGGCGCCGTTGGCGCACAACCTGGCCGCTGAAACCCTGATTGATGTCCATGAGGGAGATTTGTGACAGGTCAAGTTCCTGGCCGTATTCGTAGGCGTAGACCCAGTTGAGGTGACGGCCGTTTGGCGTGACCAGGACGACGGACATGGCGGTGGCCTCGAACAGGGAGAAAACTTCGCGCCGGACGCTGTCAAAAATGCCGCGCAGGGTGGCGGCCAGGGAAAGGCTGCTGCTGAGGCGGTTGAGGGAACTCAATTGGGCAACCTGGCCCTGCGCCTGGGCGGTGAGCCGGGCGTTGTGCAGCGCAACGGCCGTTTCCGCCGCCATCGCCTGGACCAACGCGCCCTCTTCCGGGCGAAACGGCCGTTGTGCCCCATCTCGGAAAAGTGTCACGCTGCCTTCGAGCGCGTTCTCATTCCATAAGAGGACGTCCAGGCTGCTGCTTTGCCCGGCCTGCCGCAGCCGTTCCGCGTCGGTCTCGCTGATGCGCCCGTCTGATAGGGTGCTGAGGCGCGGCTCTTTGCCAGTTTGGGGAGGCTGTTCCTGGTGCGCTGTGAAGTCGAATTTTTCGGTGGAACGGCCGTTTTCCACCCGCGTATAACGAATCTGGCTTACCAGGCTCTCGCTCTCCGGTTCCCAACGGGAGATGACGCAAACTGAGGCGTTGAGCTGATGGGCAAAGGTTCGCGCCGCCCGCCGGTAAATCTCGCCAACGTCCTGCGTCGAAGCCAGACTACTGCTGAGCGCCAGGCGCGTTTGCGCTTCGTGCAACGCCTGTTCGGCTATGGCGGCATCGGCGGCCAGCTTCTGCCAGTGAGCAGCGCCCAACCACGCGACCAGGCTGAGGGCAACGGCCGTTATCCCATACAGCCCAACTTCTGCCAGGGCAAATGGCCGGGCCAGGCCATAGTATAGAGCGACGATTGCCAGCGTCAGCCCTCCCTGGAAGAGCGCATCGCGCCCGGACCCCACCATGGCGATCCCCACAATCGGAATCAGCAAGAGGTAGAACGGGGTGATAGGGCTGCCGCGCCAGATGAAAAGAGTGAGGTACAACAGGCTGAGACCGGGGAAAAAGAGGCGGGCGGCCAGCAGCGGCCGGCCGCTGCCGGCCAACAGCAAACCACCGCCAGCCAATAGCAAAAGCGGCAGAAACTCGAAAATAATCAGGGATGGCAGGTTGTTGGGAGAAGGTGAAAAGAGCGCGTTGGCGACGCTGAAAACAGCAGCCAGAGCGCTCATGACGGTGATGTTGAGTTGGACCAGGCGTCTGGTACGATGAGTGGCTTCGTCGCCAGGCTGGGCTGTGAGCAAGCGCACAAGGGAGGGAGGGAACGTCATCTCATTATATGCCTAAGTCCCAAATGGCTTCCCCTTGTAGTATACGGCTGATCTGTTCCGGGAATTCGTCGGCGTCTAAAGGTTTCACCAAAAAGCCATCGAATCCCGCCTCTTTTGCTTTTTGCAGCTCTTCCTGGCTGCCATGGGCCGTGACCACCACAACCAGGGTGTCGCGCAGCCGTTCGTCGGCGCGAATCTGACGCAGCGCCTGGTAACCGTCTTCGTGCGGCAGGCGCAAATCCATCAGAATCAGGTCAACGCGAGACATGGTATG
>CAYONK010000041.1:0-13127 GCA_964405285.1 uncultured Ardenticatenaceae bacterium | reverse complement strand
GCCAATGGGTCATCAACCTGATCCGCGATCTACCGGCGCGGCTGGGACGGCTGGCCGTCACCTTGTGGGAAGGGCTGTCCGGGGTCGTCACCTTCATCCCGGAAGCGATTCAAGCCCTGGCCAGCGGCGGCATCAGCGGCTTTGCCGACTGGTTGTGGGACAAAGCGAAGCGGGGCGGAAGCTGGATTTTGGAGCTGGTGTCGCGGGTCTTCGACGTGCTGGGCGGGCCGGAATTGCTGGAATTCGTCTGGCACATCATCACCAAAGCGCGGCCATTAGCTGGCGACGAGATTGCCGCGGCGCAGGAAGTGTTGGGGCCAACCGCCATCCGCTGGGGCGACGTGCGCGTCTCCCAGGGCGGCTTGCTGGATGTGGTCTTCGCCCTCAACGACCGGCGCGCCTTCGTCACCTGGCACACCGTCAACCTGCCCGAAGGGGAAACGATGGACGTAGTGGTCCACGAACTGACGCACGTTTACCAATATGAATTGGTCGGCACAACTTACCTGGGCGGCGCGATCCACGCCCAGGTCACGCGCGGCGCTGATGCCTACAACTATGGCGGACCGAATGGGCTGGTGGAAAAACAAAACAATGGGGGCCATTTCCGCGACTTCAACCGGGAGGAGCAGGCGCAGATCGCCCAGGATTATTACCGCTGGGTGCTGCATGGCGATGGCACGTTGACGGATGAACAGGTGCAGGCGTATGAATACTTCATCGCCGAACTGCGCGCCGGGGCTGTGTAAAGATGAGTGACGCTTCAGCCGGAAAACAGGCCGCAACCGAACAGGCGGCCCCCGTGATTGCCCCGCCCATCTCTGCGGAGATGGGGCCAATGCTGGCCGGTCCGCAGGCCGATATGCTGGCCTTGCAAGGGGATGCGGGTAACGATGCGGTCACAGCGGCGCTGCATAGCGGCAACGGCCGTTCCCTGGACAGCCCGACCCGCGCCTTTATGGAGTCCCGCTTTGGCCGGTCGTTGAACCAGGTGCGGGTGCATACGGGGGAAACGGCCGTTCGCGCCAACCGCGCCCTGCAATCCGACGCCTTTGCCTACGGGCAAAACATCTGGTTCAACCGGGGCAGGTACAATCCGGGCACAGACGCCGGGCGTTTTCTGCTGGCCCATGAATTGGCCCATACCCTGCAACAGCGCGGCAGCGCGCCCACGCCGCAGACCAGCCCCGCTGTCGGTGCGCGGCGCAACCCGGCGGAAAGCAATGCCGAAGCGGTGGCGGCGGCGGTGATGATGGGAAACGGCCGTTTGCCCGCTATCTCCCCCAGCCAGCCCATGATCCGGCGACGAGAAACCCAGACACAGCCGAAAGTAACGGCCGTTCAAGGCCAACCCAACCAATACATCGTCGAAATGAAAAAAGGCGGTCAGGACAAAAAGTATCGCGTCACCCGCAAAATCACCTTAGGCGAAACAAAAACAATCCCCCAAAAAGCGGTTGGAGTTTCAGGGGGCATTGATTTCAAGAACGTCTGGCTCGAAATCGAATGGTGCAAGGGCAACAATCAAGGCAAAATCAAAATCGGGGCCAACTTGCCCAAGCAGCTGCAAAACGTCCTAAAAAATACAGGAGAAGCCATCCTCAAAGGGGAGAACGTCAACGTAGACACGCTTCTCAAAGGTGTAGACATAACGCCGTTTGTCTCTCTTTCTGTCACCCAGTCCGGCAAATTTCAAATTAATGCCCAAAGTGAAGTCACCGTAGATCCAACCACCGGTGAAGTAACCCGCGGCGGCGGCAGCGCAGAAGTAAAAACGCCTGGAGGCACCCTCAAAGGCAGCATCACAGGCGGGCAGGTGCCCGGTACAAATCAACAAGATATTCGTGCGATGCTGGAATTCATCATCCCACTACCGGGTCAGGGTTCTGTGCCAAAGGTGAAATGCCCCACGAAACGTATTGAGATAGGCCCTCAAATCGCCTACGTGTGCGAAGAAGAAATGCCCGCGTTTCCGATGACCCTTTCTTTACCCATCACCCGCACAAAGTCGGTTTACCTCTACTACCACTACGCAAAACCAGAGTTGGAAACAGACGCGGATATGCCGGGCAAGGCATTAAATGATGGAAATTTAACCAAACTGGAATCCTTACTCAGAGATGAGTGGCAGGTAAGCCGCATCGTTGGTTACGCTTCGCCGGAAGGGCCAATGGAACAGCAGCGCCCAGGCGGATTCATGGGCAATATCGAGTTGTCAAAAAAACGGGCGCAGGCAGCCAAGGAACTCATCGAAGAGACATGTAAACCAAGTCTGCTGGACATGCGCCAACGCCCTCCCTGCTTTACCAACAATTTCACCCTGGAAGGCGGTAATGAACTGTATTCCCCAGAAAAAGATCAGAGCGGAAAAGACAAAGACGCGGCATCGGCTGTAACGGGTTTCCTTGCCAAAGACAACGAAGCCAGGGAAGCGCCTCACCGGACACCAGAATTAGAGAAGAAGTTGCAGGCCCAGAGCGGTTCGCCGCAAAAGCAAGCCGAACTGGTTTATCCTCTGCTGCGCCGCGCGGAAATCACCTTAACCCGAACCAAAGTAGAAACAACGCAAATCATGATGGATCCAAGCTGGCGTACTTTGGATTCCTGCCCCAGTGACGTGGAACGTGCGGTAGAAGAGTTTGTTAAAAAGGCACCAGAATGATCCACATCTTAGACACACTGCTCCGCGATTTGCTGCTGGACCGGGTGGCCCAGCTAACTGACGAAAGCCAGGTGCGCTTTCAGCCGCCGGACGAGGATTGGCGCACCTACGTTTCTACCCTGACGGTGGGCGGTTTACCGGCGAATGCGCTCAACATCTACCTGTTTGACCTGCGGGAAAACCGGCGGCTGCGCTCCAATGCGCGGGAGCGTCTGATAGACAATGGTATAGCGTCGGAGCAGGCGGCCCCCAACCGGGTAGATTGCCATTACGTCATCTCGGCATGGAGTCCGGCTTCGCTGACGCCGGCCACCGAACCGACGTTGGACGAACACGCCCTGCTCTATGAAGCGCTGGCGGTGCTGATGCAGCACGCTCCGTTGAACGCTTCGCGCATCTACCCGCCCGCTTCGCCAGAGTTGGCCGCCGTGCCGGAGTTGATCCGGGCGGCCGACCTGCCCACCGACATCGCGCCGGCCGAAGGGTTTGGCAAATTGTCGGAATTTTGGGGCGGCATGGACGCCGATGCCCGCTGGAAACCGGTGATTTACCTGGTGGTGACGCTGCCGGTGCTGCTGCTGCCGGAGATTGTGGGGCCGCTGGTGATCACCAAGCAGATTCGTTTAGAGGCGATTGATTTGCCGGGGACACAGCAAATCTGGTTCCAGATCGCCGGGACGGTGCGCGATGGCAACACCGCAGACCCGATCCCTGGCGCTGATGTGTCCCTTGTTGAGCTGGTTTTAGAAAGTGTGACCGATGAAAACGGCCGTTTCACCCTGACCATGATCCCCGCCGGAGCCTACACCCTACGCGCCACCCTGGGGGCGACGACGGTGGATCAGGCGGTTGTGGTGCCAACGGCCGTTGCCAACGGTTACGATGTCACATTTGTCCCTTAAAGGAGGTAGCACATGCCCCAATATCTAGCACCTGGCGTATATGTAGAAGAAGTTCCCGGAACCCCGCCCATCGCCGGGGTCGGAACCAGCACGGCCGGTTTTCTCGGCGTCGTAGACACGGCCGACGCCAGTTTCCAAATGCCCCTGCTGCCGGGAAGCGATACCAACCGCTACACCGTCGTCGGCCCCGGCGTGCCCACGTTAATCACCAGTTGGGATCAGTTCAAGACCCGCTTTGGCGATTTTCAGGCGGCCAACGCCACCCTGGCCCACGCTGCCTATGGCTTTTTCAACAACGGCGGAACCCGCCTCTGGGTCAATCGCATCGCCGACATCGCCAACACCAACAACGTGCGCGACGGCTTGCAGCAGTTCGAGGCCATTGATGAGATCGCCATCGTCGCCGTGCCCGGCGCGTTGGCGGCGGCGGCGCAGACCGAGATCACCGACCATTGCGAAAACATGCAAGACCGCTTCGCTATTCTCGATGGGCAAATCACCACCACCATCACCGTCGCCGCCATCCAGGGCACTGTCTCCGACAGCGACTACGCCGCCATGTACTTCCCCCGCATCCAGGTTTACGACCCCGTCACCGACGCCCTCATCTATGTCCATCCCAGCGGCCACATGGCCGGCCTATACGCCCGCGTAGACGCGGAGCGCGGCGTCCACAAAGCTCCGGCCAACGAAACTGTGCGCGGCGCTTTGGGCCTGGAATACCTGGTCTCCCGCAACGAGCAGGCCGGTTTGAATCCCGACGGCATCAACGTCATTCGCGGCTTCGATGGCAACATCAAAGTCTGGGGGGCGCGCACCCTCGGCGGCGACGGCAACGGCGAATTCAAGTACGTCAACGTCCGCCGCCTGATGAATTTTTTGCGCGAATCCATTGACGAAGGGACCCAATTCGCCGTCTTCGAGCCAAATTCGCACCCGTTGTGGGCGCGTATCCGGCGCGCGGTGGGCAGCTTCCTCACCAACGTCTGGCGCGATGGCGCCTTGTTCGGCACGACGCCGGAAGAGGCGTTCTACGTGCGCTGCGACGAGACTACCAATCCACCAGAAGTGCGGGAAGCGGGCATGGTGATTACGGAAATTGGCGTGGCCATCGTCAAACCGGCCGAATTCGTCATTTTCCGCATTTCCCAGCTTACCGGAGCGGCCAATAGTTAAGCCGAGGGCGAACAGGAAGCGCCGCCTACGGGCGGCGACGCCAGCAAGACGCTGGCGCTACATCTACAAGGGAGATGAATGATGGCAACTGGAGATCGAAACGATCCTTTTTTCAGCTACAACTTTTTGGTGGAAGTAGACGGCTTAAACGTCGCCGCTTTCCAGGAAGTGGGCGGGCTAGACAGCACGGTGGAGGTAGTGGAGTACCGCCAGGGCGGTGAGAACCTGACCACGCGCAAGCTGATGGGGCGCACCTCCTTCAGCAATATCACGCTGAAACGCGGCGTGACGAACAACACCGATTTGTACGAGTGGCACAGAAACATCGCCCAGGGCACGGCCGATCGGCGAGATGGCTCGGTGATTTTGCTGGGGCGCGACGGCGAAGAGTTGAAGCGCTGGAATTTCCGCTCCGCCTGGCCCACCAAATACACCGCCCCGGAGTTCAACGCCGAGGGCAACGAGGTAGCGATTGAGTCGCTGGAATTGGCTCACGAAGGCTTGCAGTTGGATACGTAGTTTCCGTAATCCGTGAACCGTAATCCGTAATCCGTATACGGAACACGGAACACGGAATACGGAACACGGAATACGAAACGAGGAACAACCATGTTTCAAACGGAATTTGAGTTTACCTTGCCTTGTGGCTTTGTGGATGCGGATGGCTCTTTGCACCGGGATGGGGTGATGCGCCGGGCGACGGCGGCGGATGAAATTCTGCCGCTGCGGGACATGCGGGTTAAGAACAACCCGGCGTACCTGGTCGTCATTCTGCTGGCGCGGGTGGTGACGCGCCTGGGCAACCTGCCGCAAATCACGCCGAAGGTGATTGAGAATTTGTACGCCACGGACCTGGCCTATTTGCAGAATTTGTACAACCAGATCAATCAGTTGGACAACGGCCGTTCTCCCATCACCTGCCCCCATTGCGAACAGAGCTTCGAGCTGGAGGTACCGGTCTTGGGGGGGTCTTAAGCTACCCTCTCGATCAACTGGTCGAGGAGGTAGCGTTTGTGGCGTATCACTTTCATTGGCCGCAGGCTGAGATCATGGCGATGGAACATCCTGACCGGCGGCAATGGGTTGCCCAAATTTCCGCGATCAATGGACGGATGAATGCCGAATGAATGAACTGAAGCGTAGCGACGGCCGTTTCCAAACGGCCGTTTCCCTCCACCCCTTGATCCATCGCCCCTGGGAACAGGCGCGTTCCGGCGGCCCCGCTCAGCTGGCCGCCGCCATCCTGGCGCGTTATGGGCAGGGAACGGCCGTCTGGCACCCCGTGCCCCCCGTCTTCTTGCAGATGGGGCTGGGGCAAACGGCCGTTGCCCACTACCACACCCACCAGGCATCCTACCAGCTTCGTCCCCGCCTCAACCTGGTACTGCTGCGGCGCGACAACCCTGCCCCGGCCGCCAACGAAACCGGCGAACCGGCCCGTTCGGCGACGGCCTTCGCCTGGCAGCCAGCCCGCCCCGCCGCCGCTTCCCGGCAAATCACCGCCCTGGTCCAACGCTGGCAGCGGCAGGAAACGAGCCACCGGCCGGACGTCCGGGTGTTGGCGCAGCGGCTCAGCCAGCAGCACCAAACCCTGGACGCCCTGACCGCCCTACCCCGCCCTCTGCTGGCGGTCAATCAGGAGAAGGGAGAGGCGGAGGGAGAACGGCCGTTATCCACCCCTCGGCCGCCGAGCGCCGGACCTGTGCCGCGCATCGTGCGCCAGGCGCCGCCCGCCCGGATCGAACAGCCGCCGCCAACACCGCAGCAAACTGAGCCAACCGCCAGACCAACCGCCCCATTTGGCGCAGTCCGCTGGGAGATGGGGAATCAGGCGACGTTGGGGGGAGAAACGGCCGTTGATCTCAACCGCCTCACCGACCAGGTGATGCAAAAATTGGAATACCGCCTGCAAGCCCACCGCGAGCGCACCGGGAGATTCTAAACATGGCCCTGGAAAAAGCGATCCTCACCAACACCGTCTCCAACGACCAGATTCCTGTCCTCTTCAACCCGGAAGAGTACACCATCAACCGCGAAAACAACTTCGCCCAGATGGCCATCCCCGGCCTGCGCGCTCCGCTGCTGCAATTCGTCGCCGGGAACATGCAGACGCTGGAGATGGAGCTGTTGGTAGACAGCCACGAAGCGTACAGAAACTACAATGAAGCCGGGCAAGACGTGCGCACCCTCACCCGTAAAATCACCGACCTGATGAACATAGACCCCACCACCCACGCCCCGCCCGTCTTGCTCTTCAGTTGGGGTTCGCTCGCCTTCAAATGCGTCCTGGCCCGCGCCAGCCAACGCTTCATCATGTTCCTGGCCGATGGCACGCCGGTTCGCGCCCGCCTGCAAGTGACCTTCAACGAGTTCGTCAATGCCGAGCTAGAAGCCAAAGAGACGAAGCGGGAGACGGTAGATTACAGCCACCTGCACACCGTCGCCCAGGGCGAGACACTCAGCAGCATCGCCACCAAGGTGTATCAAAACCCGGCGATGTGGCGGCCCATCGCCATCAACAACAACCTGGATCATCCCGGCCAGATCGCCGTTGGGCAGCAGCTTCTCATCCCGCAGCTTCCGTTCCGCGACCCGGAGACGGGGGAGGTGATGCAGTAAATGGCCCCATTCCCCCGGTACGCCCCTGAGTATGCCATCCAGATCAATGGCGAATCACTGCCAACGGCCGTTCGCGCCGCCGTCTCTGGAATCACCTACCAGGATGGGCAGAACGCCGCCGACCGAGTAGAGGTGTCCCTGGCCAACCACGACCTGCGCTGGCTGCAAAGCCACATTCGCGGCCTCGGCTTCCGCCCCTTCCCTACCAACGTCCGCCTCGGCCCCGGCGGCGCCGCCCTCACCGGGCAGGGCGATGGCCTGTTCGACATAGACAACAAGCTCGTCCTTTCCCTCGGCTACGCCCCCGATCCGCTGGAAAAGGTGTTTGAAGGCGAAGTCACCGGCCTGCAAGTCAGCTTCCCCAACGGCGGCATGCCCGGCATGACCCTGGTCGCCCACGATTACCTGAACCGTCTGACGCGCGGCAGCTACGCCCGCGGCTTTGGCCCCCTGGCCGACGCCCTGGTCGCCATCATCATCAGCGCCGAAAACCTGCTCATCCCCGCCATAGACCCGGCCGTTATGACCGTTTCCACCGCCATGACCGTTCTCAACGTCATCTTCAAAGGGACCGGCACAAAACAAGGCAAACGGGGCCAGGGCGAAAGCGATTTTGACCTGGTCAAGCGTATCGCCGCCCAATACGACGCCGATTTTTGGGTAGAAGGAGACGTCTTCTACCTCTCCCGCTTCTTCCCCAAAGAATACGCCTCCCGCCTCACGCTCACCTGGGGCGAGTCACTGTTGGAGTTTTCGCCGCAAATCAGCACCGTCGGGCAGGTCGCCAGCGTCGCCATGAAGTTCACCCTGCGCGAACTGCCCCTCAGCTTTCTCGTCTCCGCCGGGTGGGATTTCGACCGGGAAAGCCTGGCGGTGAGTGTGGTTCCCGGAGATGCCGCCTCCTTCACCAAAGCGGCCGGCGGTCCGGCGATCACCATCGTGGACCAGCCGATCAGCAGCCCGGCCGACATCGCCAACAGCGCCTTGCAGATCATCCGCCAACTGCGGCAAAAGCTGAATTCGCGTCTCACCGGCTCCGGCTCGGCTGTGGGCGACCCGCGCATCCGCGCCGGGGCAGTCATCACCCTGGAAGGGCTTGGCCCCGACTTCAGCGGCAATTACCGGGTGTCCAGCGCCACCCACACCCTGAATTCTGGCGGTTATCGCACCAACTTCCAGGTGCGCAAGGAGATCATCCCCTGATGGAAACTTACCTGGATCAGGTCGCCGATTCGCTGGAAGAGATTCAACAAAAATTTGACGGCGTGATGGTCGGCCGCGTCATCAACAATCTGGACCCAATGGCGTTGGGCCGCGTGCAGGTGCAACTCCCGTCCATAGACAGCGTGGACCTTAGTCCCTGGGCGCGGGTGGCCGTGCTGATGGCCGGGCCAACCTATGGCAGCTACTTCATCCCCGACATCGGCACAGAGGTGCTGGTCGCGTTTGAACATGGCGATCCCAGCGCCCCTTACGTCATCGGCGGGCTGTGGAACGCCATGTCGCCGCCGCCACTGCCCTCGCCGGTCCCGCAAATCCGGCTGATGCGCACGCCATTGGGCAACCAGATCATGTTCACTGAAGCGCCGCCCACCATCACCATCATGACGCCGCAGGGCCAGACGATCCTGATGTCACCGGCCGGTATCCAGATCACCACCGGGGCCAACGTCATCAACATGACCCCGGACGGCGTGACCATCACTGGCACGCCCAATCTCAATCTCACGGCGTCGGCAGCGATCAACATCACCGCGCCGAACGTCACCATCAACGGCGCGGCGGCGACCAATGTGCAGTCCGGCGGCATGTGCAACGTGCAAGCGCCGCTGGTGAAAATCAATTGAGGCAGAGATGACAAAACCGGCAGCTCGTATTACCGACCCCACCGCCCATCCCGGCATGGTCAGCGGTCCCGGCGTGCCCAACGTGTTGATCGGCGGCTTACCGGCAGCAGTCGTGGGCGATTTGCACACCTGTGCCATGCCGCCAACGGCCGGTCCGCACCCGCCCTCTCCCTTTATGATGGGCAGCCTGACGGTGTTGATCGGCGGCCGGCCGGCCCTGCGCGTCGGCGACATTTCCGGCTGCGGCGCGCCAATAGTGGCCGGAGCCTTTACCGTCCTGATCGGCGGCTAAACCAGAACACGGCTCATCGTTCACGGATTACGAAACACGGATTACGGAACACGGATTACGGACTACGGAACACGGACATCAAAATGGACAAACAATTTTTAGGCCAGGGTTGGTCATTTCCAATCGGTTTGCACAGCGGCGGTGACGTGGCATTGGCGGCCCATGAGGAAGACGTGCGTCAGGCGATTTTGCTCATCCTGGGCACGAATCCGGGCGAGCGGGTGATGCGCCCCGATTTTGGCGCAGGATTGGGCGCGCTGGTTTTCGCGCCGATCAATACCACGACGATGGCTCTGGCGAAGCATCGCGTGGAAGAGGCGCTTATCACCTGGGAGCCGCGCATTGACCAGCTTACGGTGCAGGTGACGGCCGATCCGGACAACGGCCGTTTACTCATCGAAGCCAGTTACCGCGTCCGGCTGACCAACACCTTTTACAACCTGGTCTACCCCTTCTACCTGATGGAGGGCCGCGAATCATGACCACCCAGTTGAATGGCAAAACGGCCGTTACCCCCACGCTCGACAACCGGCAAATCCAGGCGCTCGTGGCCGACCTCTTGGCCCGGATGCCCGGCTACACCCCCGGCTGGACCCCCGTCGAAAACGGCCCCAGTTGGGCCATCATCCAGATTTATGCGCGCTACCTCCGCGCCCTGGCCGAGCGAGTCGGCCTGGCCCCGGACAAAAACAAGCTGGCCTTCCTCGACCTGTTAGGCGTCAACCTGCTGCCGGCCCAGGCCGCCCGCGCCCCCGTCGTCTTCACCCCCATCACCCACGTCGGCAATGGGCGTGTGCCCGCCCGTACCCAGGTTGGCGCGGCCAACCCGGCCGGCGGCGAAACGCTCATCTTCGAGACGGAAACGAGCATCGCCCTGGCAGCCGCCAATCTGGTGGAGGTCGTCTCCTTGTGGCCGGGCAAGGATGGATATGCGGACCACGCAACGGCCGTTATGGGCGGCCAACCCTTCACCCTCTTTAGCGGCTTAAAACCGACACCCCACGAATTCTACCTGGCCCACGACACCCACTTCGCCCTCTCCGGCAAAGCGATTGTGGAGCTGCAATGTGAACTCGCCCTGCCCGGCAATAAGCCTGTGGACGTGGCCTGGGCCTATTGGGACGGGAAAGTGTGGCGCGAGTTCAAATCCTTTAAGCCAGCCGCCCAAGCCGGAGAGGAAGACAGCGTAGACGGCACAGATGGCCTGACCAAAAGCGGCGTCATTCGCCTGGCCGCCGACTGCTCGACGACCGAACCGACCACGATTCAAGGCCGCGCCTCCTCCTGGCTGCGCGGGCGGCTGACGCAGCCGCTGCCGCCCGAACCGGGCCTGGTCCTGGCCCAACTGGACCGGCTGACCGTTCGGACCGTGATCAACCGCACCCTGCCGGGCATCATGCCGCTGCCGGAAACGGCCGGTTTCCCGCCCGACAAAGCCTTTGCCAACACCCTGCAACTGGACGTGAGCAAAGCGATCTACCCCCTGGGCCAGCAGCCACAGCCGGGCAGCGCCTTCTACCTGAACAGCGCCGAAGCGCTGGGCAAGCCCGGCGCCGAGGTGACGCTGCACCTGACCTACGTCGCCCCGGAACCGGACACCTCTACCCCCAGCCCGACCCCTCTGACGACGCCGGTGGTCTCCTGGGAGTATTGGAACGGCCGTTCCTGGGCCACTCTGGCCATCACCGCCGAAGCAAACGTAGACATCTTCCAGGCCGACGGCCGTCTCACCTTCACCGTGCCGCCAAACATAAGCCCAACGGCCGTTAACAACGAAATGGGCCTCTGGATTCGCGCCCGGCTGAAAAGCGGCGGCTACGGCGTCAGGCGCACCCTCACCTTTGAAGGCAACAGCATCACGGTCACAGAAATCCAACCACCGGTATTAGGCGCAATGCAGATCGGCTACCTCTACCGTTCGCCGCAGGCTCAGCCCGCCCATTGCCTGGCCTACAACGACTTCCAGTGGGGTGATTACAGCGAAAACGCCCGCTGGCGCGGCGCGCCATTCGAGCCGTTCAGCCTGGTCGCCGACCGCGCCCCCACCCTGTACCTCGGCTTCGACCGCCCCCTGCCGGCCGACCAGATCAGCCTCTATCTGGACATCGCCGAAGTGGCCGGGCAGAGCAGCGGCCCGCTGCTGACCTGGGAGTATCACGATGGCAGCAGTTGGCGCAGCCTGGCGGTAACGGATGAGACGAACAATCTGGCGCTGCCGGGCATGGTAACGGCCGTTTATCCCGGCGCTCCCCCCTTACCCAATGGCGAAGCCGTCACCGCCAGCGGAGATCAGGTGCAGTTAGCCAACGCCCGTCAGGCCGCCCGCTTCCGCCCTGGCGACCTCATCGCCATTGGCGACGAAGACCCGCCCGAACTGATGACCGTGCAAAGCGTCTCTAACAGCACATTGACGCTGACGGCCACATTGAGCCAGACCTACCAGCGCGCCTCCGTCTCTCTGGCAGCGCTGCCCCGCTTCAGCAAGCCCCGCGCCTGGCTGCGCGCCCGCCAGCAAACAGACGGCAATCCCTTGCTGGCCCAGGTCAACGGCATCCACAGCAACGCCGTCTGGGCGACCCAAATCCAGACCATCGAGAACGAGGCCCTGGGCAGCAGCAACGGACAGGCCAACCAGGTCTTTTTCAGCCGTCGCTCGCCGGTGTTGGCCGGTGAGTGGCTGGAAGTAAAGGAGCTGGACGGAGCGCGGGCGGCGGTCGAACTGGCGATTTTGCAGCAAGAATTGGCGGAGCAAGGGCTGGGCGACGAGGTGATCACCACCGTCACTGATCCGCGCAGCGGCCGGATCAGCGAGGTTTGGGTGCGCTGGCAGGAGCGGCCGCACTTCTTCTTCTCCCGCCCCGACGCCCGCCATTACGTGCTGGAGCGCAGTCGCGGCCGGATCATCTTTGGCGATGACCAAAACGGCCGGATTCCCAGCGCCGGAGCAGACAACATCCGCCTCCGTCGTTACCGTTCTGGCGGAGGCGCAGCGGGCAACGTGGCGGCTAACAGCATCACCCAATTGCTCAGCGGCGTGCCCGCCGCCGGTGCAGCCAACCCGGTCGCAGCCGAAGGCGGCGCCGACACCGAGCCGGTAGACAATGTGTTGTTCCGCGGCCCGCAGGTGGTCCGTCACCGCTACCAGGCGATTTCCCTGAGCGATTATGAAGCGCTGGCGCGGGAAGCCTCGCCCGCCGTCGCCGTCGCCCGCGCGCTGCCCGTCACCCACAGCAGCGGCCGGCAGGCCCCCGGCTGGGTTAAAGTGATCATTATGCCCCACAGCCAGGAAGCGCGGCCGCAACCTTCCTTTGGCTTGCGGCGGCAGGTGGGAGCATTTCTGGCGGCACGGGTTCCGGCGGCGGTCGCCGGGCAGCTGACCGTCACCGGACCTACCTACTTGCCGGTTGGCGTGCAAACGGCCGTTACGCCGCTCAGGGCAGACGAAGCGGGAATCGTGCGCGAGGCGGTCATTCTGGCGCTGGAGCGCTTTTTACACCCCCTGACCGGCGGCCCGGAAGGGGGCGGCTGGGCATTTGGCCGCGACGTCTATCTGTCCGACGTGGCGGCGGCGCTGGAAGCCATCCCCGGCGTGGACTACGTGAGCGCGATCAACCTGCTCCTGCGTGGCT
>CAYONK010000040.1:0-13315 GCA_964405285.1 uncultured Ardenticatenaceae bacterium | reverse complement strand
GGCCGGAGGAGATAACGGCCGTTTCCCCCCTCCAATTCCCCCTCCAACAAACCCTACACATCCGGGCACAAACCGCGCCGCAGCCCGAAGGCATGCATAAGTTAGAAATCAGTTTCGGGACCACCCCCTTTGGCGACTTGACCTTAAAGGTAGAAGACAGCATCAGCAGCAACGGCAGCGACCTGCCGCGTATCCCCCGCGACAAAAGCGACGATTACGCCCCGGAAGCCATCGCCGCGCGGCAGCGCTTTGTCGAAGAATTCACCGGCAAAAAGCTGGACCACATCCGCCATTATTCGTTTGACCCGCACATCACGGCCGGGAACGTGGAGCATTTCAGCGGCGTCGCCCAGATTCCCATCGGCTTCGCCGGGCCAATCACCATTCACGGCGAACACGCCCAGGGCGACTTCCTCGTCCCGATGGCCACCACCGAAGGCACGCTGGTCGCTTCTTACAATCGGGGCATCAAGGTGCTGAATCTGAGCGGCGGCGTCACCTGCTCCATCGTCGGCGACGCCATGCAGCGCGCCCCCGTCTTCTCCTTCGACAACGCCCGCGAAGCCCGCGATTTCTCCCGGTGGGTGCAGGCCAACATCGAAAAAATCCGCGAAGAGGCCGAAGCCACCTCCAGCGTGGCGAAATTGCGCGACATTGACACCTACCTGGCCAGCCGCTTCGTCTACCTGCGCTTCAACTACACCACCGGCGACGCCGCCGGGCAAAACATGGTGGGACGGGCCACCTTCGCCGCCTGTAGCTGGGTGCTGGACCATTACCCGGACCCCGGCGCGATCAAACATTTCTTCCTGGAATCGAACTTCGCCACCGACAAGAAGGCGTCGCAAATCAACATCATGCGCACACGGGGCAAGCGGGTGACGGCCGAATGCACCGTCAAACGGGATGTGCTGGTCAACCACATGCGGGTGGAGCCAACCAGCCTCTTCTATCATTACGGGGTGGCGAATATGGGGGCGATTCTCTCCGGGGCAAACAACAATGGACTGCACTCGGCCAACGCCATCACCGCCATCTTCATCGCCACCGGGCAGGATGTGGCGAATGTGGCGGAATCGTCGGCGGGGTTGCTTTATACGGAGTTGACGGAAGAGGGGGACCTGTACATGTCTATCACCATCCCGTCGTTGATTGTGGCGACGTATGGCGGCGGCACAGGTCTGGCGACCCAGCGGGAGTGCCTGGAACTGCTCGATTGCTGGGGGCGGGGCAAGGTGAATAAATTCGCCGAAATCGTCGCCGGAACGGTGCTCGCCGGCGAGATTTCTCTGGCGTCGGCCATTGCCTCCTCGGACTGGGTGTCCAGCCACGAGAAGTATGGGCGGAACAGGTAGGAAGGATGAATGTGGAGTGATGAATGATGAATGAGGCTATTCATCATTCATCATTCATCATTTATCATTTCGCCTGTCCGTTGGCCTGGACACGGTGACGGATGTCCTGGCGGCGTTGTTCGTAGGCTTCGCTGATTTCTTCGCTGGCCTGCTGGCCGCGTTCGACCAATTTTTCGGTGTAGGGGCCGGCGTTGTCGGCTGCTTTGAGGAGGGTTTCGACGGTAACGGCCGTTACCCCCAACCCTACCAACAGCGTGCGCCGCGCAGTTCCTTTTACCACATCACAAAGCGATCCAATTGCATTTCCGAGCGCCATTTTACTCTCCAGTTTGATAGTCTTATAGTCTGGTGGTCTCGCAGCACGATAACGCGCTGCGTCATATGTAAAATATAACGCGGTGCGTCACTCCTGTCAAGCGCCAGCTACCAGCCACCAGCTACCAACCCCCATTTGTGCTACACTTCCCGCCATGACTACAGAACGAACTACCGCCATTCTCACCCTCAAAACCGGCCGAGACAAGCCTGTCCGCAACCGCCACCCCTGGGTCTTCTCCGGGGCCATCGCCCACAGCAGCGGCCAGGCCGCGCCGGGGGATTTGGTGACGGTGGTGGGGGAAAACGGCCGTTTCCTGGCCACCGCCTATTACAACCCCCACTCACAAATCCAGGCCCGCATCCTCTCCTGGGACGAAGACGAAGCGATAGACGACGCTTTCTGGCGGGGCCGCATTCGCCGTGCCCTGGCCGGGCGGGGGGCACTCGCCCTGGAGCCGGACACTACCGCCTACCGCCTGATCAACGCCGAGTCAGACGGCCTGCCCGGTCTGATTGTGGACCGCTACGGCGACTATCTGGTGATGCAATGCCTGACGCTGGGGATAGACCGGCGTAAGGAACTTTTGGCCCGTTTGCTGGCCGAAGAAACCGGCGTGGCCGGTATCGTTGAACGTTCCGATGCCAGCGCGCGGGGGAAGGAGGGGTTAACGGCCGTTACCGGCCTCCTGCTCGGCGACCCTCCGCCCAACCCCTTGCTCATCCGCGAAAATGGGCTGGAATTTGCCGTTGATTTGCTCGGCGGACAAAAAACCGGCTTCTATCTCGATCAGCGCGTCAACCGGGCGGCGGTCTGCACCGCCAACCATGTCGCCGGAAAGGAGATTCTCAATGTCTTCGCCTACACCGGCGGCTTTGCCGTTTACGCGGCGGCCAACGGAGCCGGTCCGATCACCAACATTGACAGCTCCCTGGAAGCCTTAGAACTGGCTGAGAAGAATGTGCTGCGAGTGGGGGAACGGCCGTTGGACGAATACCTGTTGGGCGACGCTTTTATGATACTGCGCGATTTTCGGGATAACGGCCGTCAGTTTGACATGGTCATCCTCGACCCGCCAAAATTTGCCCACAGCCAGCGCGACCTGGAGCGGGCGGCGCGGGGCTACAAAGACCTGAATTGGCTGGCGCTGCGCCTGCTGCGGCCCGGTGGCCTGCTCGCCACCTTCTCCTGCTCCGGCCTGATCAGCGCCGACCTCTTCCAAAAAATCCTCTTCGGCGCGGCCGTAGACGCCGGGCGCGAGGTGCAAATCCTGCAAACCCTGGCCCAGGCCCCGGACCATCCCGTCCTGCTCACCTTCCCCGAATCCGCCTACCTGAAAGGGCTGCTCTGCCGGGTGAGCGCGTGATAGACAGTTGCATCCTCCTCCAAAGCCTGTATCATGAAACAAACCCTACGCAGGATAAACTGAACTATGGATAACTTGCCGTTATTTGATAGGCCCAAAGAAATTGCCGATCAATACAACCCACAGGCCGATATTGTTCTTTTTAATGGCGACACGAATGAATTGCTCGATTCATTGCCTGATAATTTTGCCAAACTCATCATTACTTCCCCCCCATATAACCTGGGTAAGGCCTATGAGACTCAGGTTTCCGTCAAACAATACTTGAAGGAACAGGAAGCAATAATCGCCAAACTGTATCGGGTTTTGCGTTCAGATGGCAGCCTCTGCTGGCAAGTTGGTAACTTTGTGGACAAAGGCGAAGTCTTCCCGCTTGACATTTTGTACTACCAACTCTTCAAGGATATAGGGCTGCGTTTGCGGAACCGGATTATTTGGTATTTTGGTCATGGTCTTCATGCGTCCAAACGATTTTCCGGCCGATACGAGACAATTCTCTGGTTCACCAAAAGCGACACTTACACATTCAACTTGGATTCGGTCAGAGTTCCATCTAAGTACCCTGGAAAAAGACATTACAAAGGTCCAAACAAAGGCAAACCTTCAGGCAACCCAAAGGGCAAAAATCCTTCCGATGTGTGGGAAATTGTGGCCCAAGATTGGGAAGATTGCCTGTGGGACATCCCCAACGTCAAGTCAAATCACCCTGAGAAGACTGTTCACCCCTGCCAATTTCCTGTGGAGTTGGTGGAGCGTTGCGTCTTGGCGCTAACTGATGAAGGGGATTGGGTTCTTGATCCTTTTGCTGGCGTTGGTTCTTCACTGATTGCGGCTGTCAAGCATAACAGACGAGCTATTGGCAGCGAAAAAGAAGCGGAATATGTCGCTGTTTCCCAGAACAGATTGAATGCCTTTTTCAACGGCACATTAACCTTACGCCCCTTAGGGAAACCGGTCCACACGCCGAGCGGTAGAGAAAAGGTTTCTCAGGTTCCTGCGGAGTGGGGAAACCTGACCCAGGCAAAATTATTGGAGAAAAAGGAAACTTACGAATGAGAATAGCCGGTATCTACTCATTCAAAGGTGGCAGGGAAGTTGTTGAAGCTAATTATGCCCCTGAGTTATTGGAAATCCAGGCCGCTATTCAGGCGGTAGACAGTGAAAAGTGCAAGGTAAAGGTCAGCCAAGAAAAAACGATGCCAGGCCGAATGTTGTATCGGCCAGGTTCGTTGAACAAGGCATTTCGACGAGAGTTCAGTGCGCGAGGTTGGTTTGGTTATCGCGTGGCTGCTGAATACCCTGTGAACTACTACACCGTGGACTATAAAAGACCGCAGACAGTGCGCGGAGCGTTCCGCGAGATGGACTTTGTAAAGAACAAAGTGGGCATTGAGGTTCAATTTGGCAAATACGCCTTCATGGTCTACAACGTCTGCGCTAAGATGACTATCTTCCGCAATCAAGGCGTGATTGACGTTGGCGTGGAAATTGTGCCTCTCAAAGAGTTTGCGAATGAGATGTCAACGGGTGTTTCTTACTTTGAGCAGTTCGTCTGGGATCTAGAGCATCGCGGCGTCGCTGACATTGACATACCAGTTCTTATCTTGGGTGTTATTGCGTAACGGCCGTTTGCTGTGACCATGCACCTTGCGCTCTATTATCCCAGTCCGATCTCAGCTGCCAGGGCGGCCGCTTCCTGGGCCATCACAGCGCTGCGGGATGGGTTGCCCTGGGTCGCTTCGTGATCCGCCCAGGCCCGCAGCGTGTGGACCTGCTCGCGGAACGTGATGGGGCTGCCGCCCCCGACGCGACGCAGGAGGCGCAGGCTTTCCTGGAAGCAAGCGGCCGGGTCATAATCGTGGTCGTGGAGGCGCAACGGCCGTTCTCCCTCCGGTAGCTCCCGCGCAATCAGCCCCAACACCCGCCACACCTCGCCCCGCAGCCGGTCATCGGCCAACTGGTAAGCTAACTCTTCAGCGCGCGCGCCAGCCTGCACTGCCTCGGCCACTCTGCCCAGAGCCAGCAGCGCCTCCGCCCAAAAAAGATACGCCTCGCCCAAACGATGCCATTCCCCCATGATCACATCATTTTCAGCATATTGGATCAGGCGGCCCAATAGCCGCTCCGCCGTCGCTGCCTGGCCTGTCTGGACCAGGGCCGCCGACAGGTCTACCCGGTAAACCATTTCGGCATACCGGTCGCCTCCGGCGCTGGCATTGGCGATGGCTTCCCGGTAGAGCGGCAACGCCGCCTCGCCATTCCCCAGCAAGCGGGCCAGGCGACCCAACCAAAAAAGTGACCGGGCGGTCTCCAACGGCCGTTCCACCTGCCGGAAACAGCGCAACGCCGCCACCAGATTTTTCCGGGCTGTCTCGAACTCGCCCAGGGTGATCTGTAATTCGCCGAGCCATTGATACGCCTGCCCGCTGACGGTCTGATTCTGCTCCGCTTTCCCCTTCTTTGTGGCTAAAGTTTGCAGACGCTCCAAAAAATGCTCGGCGTGGGTTTGCCGCCCCCAACCAGCGTACAACGCGCCCAACAAGCCCAGGCTGCTGATAACGGCCGTTTCCTCCCCCAACCGCTCGCTAAACGTCAAAGCCTGCCGCGCCGAAGCCAGCGCCAAAGCCGTGTCACCCAAAGAACGGTACGCTTCCGCCTTATGTTGGAGCGCCTGAATCAACTGCGCCTCTTCACCCACCAGCCAGGCCACCTTCTCGGCCCGCGTTGCCGTTTCCAACAAATTGGCAAACTGCCCCTGCTCCGCCATGATCGCGCACAGACCATTCAGGGCGCGCGCCTGAGCCGCCAGGTTGCCATCATTCTCAGCCGTCTGGCGCATCTCACGATAGCGAACGCTCGCCTCAACCAAACGCGCCTGGGTATACAAAAGCTGCGCGACCCGCTCCTGCACGCCCACGAGCCAGGCAGCCTGGTAAGGCGTATCGGCCAACAGGAGCAGCATCCGGCCATAGTGATGCAGCGCCAGCGCCGGATTCGTGATCTCTTGGGCGCGGAGGGCGGCCAATTCGTGCATCTCTGCGGCGGCGATTGGCTCCTCAGCCCGTTCGTAATGGTCAGCGATCAGGCTGGCAAACTCGCCAACCCGCTCACCGCTTTGCTCTGCCAGCCAACCGGCCACCTGCCGGTGGTAGATCGGCCGCGCCCGCAGCAGCACGCTCTCGTAGGTTACTTCGCGCAGCATCTCGTGCTTAAACAAATAAGCCTGGCTCCCGGCAAAGGTAGAGACGTCGCGTTGGAAGATCAATTCCCGTTTTTCTAACGCTTGCAGCGCGACCACGCTTTCCGGCTCGTGGATGGCGTTGTCTGGGGCCAGGGCATTCATCAGGATAACGGCCGTGTCCCAAAATATCCGCCCGATCACCGCCGCCCGCTGCAAGGAAAGGCGCTCCAAAGAAGAGAGGCGGTCCAGGCGCGCCTGCAAAACGCCGGTCAAGGTTGGCGGCACGCGCACGTTAGCCAGTTGTTTGGCCTGCACCCGCCACGCCGCATCCCCCGGCATGATGATGCCGTCTTCAATCAGGACCTTCACCAATTCTTCCACGTAAAACGGATTGCCCTCAGCCCGGTCCACGATGAGATTGGACAGGTCGGGCGGGATTTCTGGCAGGTGGCGCAAGATGTCGTGGACGAGCATCTCGCTTTCGGCGCGGCTGAGGGCATTGAGCGTCAGCACCGTTTGGGCCGGTTGAGGGGAGCCGTTGGCAACGGCCGTTCCCTCACCCCAGCCTGTGCGCCATTCAAACAACGAGGGCCGGGTCACGCACAAAATCAGCAGCGGATCCCCCTGGCACAATCCGGCCAACCAATCCACCAACTCCAGCGACCCATCATCCGCCCAATGCAAATCCTCCAACAGCAACAACGTCACCGGATTGCGGGCGATCAGCGCGTGTAGCAGGCTCGTCACGTCCTCATACACCCGCTCTCGCGCCTGCGTCGTCTCCGGCGGAGCCAGGGTCAGCAGGCTCGCCTCCGTCAGGTTTAACCCGACCAATTGGGCCAGCGAGCGGATGCGGCGCTGCCACACGCCATCGTCCTCCTCCATCCCGCGCAAACCGGCAAGGCCCTGGCGAAATTTTTCTTCCACCACAGCCGGAGGATCGCTATCCTGAATCGCAAAGACGTTGGCGAACAGATCGCGCACCAGGGCATAAGGCAGTTGTTTCATCCCCTGGTCTATGCGCCCCTTCAAGATGACAGCGTTTAGCGGTCTCGTCTCGGCCCACTTCATAAACTCATAGGCAAGGCGCGACTTCCCCACACCTGCCTCCCCGACGATGGTGACGACCTGGCCCCGGCCGCTTTGCGCCACCTGCTCCAGAGCAGTTTGCAGCGAGCGTAATTCGCCATCCCGGCCGACCATGTGCGTCTCTACCCCTTCAACACCGCGCCCTTTGCGGTAGAAGGGGCGCGGCTTCGCCCCCAGGACGAGGTAGACGGGCAGCGGCTCTCTCTTGCCTTTGATCTGAATTGGGCCAAGCGGGGTGAAATCAAACTGGTCACGGACCAGTTGGTACGTTTCATGGGAGATGAGGATGCCGCCGATTGGCGCGGCGCGTTCCAGGCGGCTGGCTACGTTCACCGGATCGCCGATCACGGTGTATTCGTCTCTGGTCCCCAGCTCGCCCAGCAAGACCGGGCCGGTGTTGATCCCGATGCGCAAGTGCAAATCGGCGAGGGCGGGCGCGCCGGATGCGGGGTCAACGGGCAAATCCGGCGCGTCGTTGAGAAAATCACTCAGGGCGGCCCGCATCGCCAGGGCGGCCCGGATCGCCCGTTCCGGGTCATCTTCGGCAGCGACCGGCACGCCGAACAGCCCCATGACAGCATCGCCGATGTGCTTGTCTACCATGCCGCCGTGCGCGGCAATGGCCCCATCCAACCGCCGCCAGATCAAGTTGATAACGTCGAGCGAATGCGTGTCCGGCACCGAATCGGCGATGCCGGAGAAGCCGGTGAGATTGGCGAAGAGTATTGTGAGCTGCTTGCGCTGGGTGAGACGGCGGGCGGGGGAAACGGCCGTTTTCACTTCCAGCGCCGCCAATTTTTCCTGCAACGTCCCCACCGTCACGTCTGTGACCTGATCGCCCAAAACCGAGCGCTGCGCCTCCAAAACGGTGATCGCGTGACGTAACTCTTCGGCATTAACCGTCATCGCGTCCACCGTTTTCCAACAAACCTTCGAGCGTCGTCATCCAGGGGGCGCTGGTCAGAAATTCCCGACTGATCGCTTGCTGCTCCGCCCGCGTCTCCAGCCAGCGGATCAACGCGGGCCGGTAAGCCTGGCGACGCTCCTCCGGCAGAGCGCGCCACGCCTCCTGCCATAACAGATCGTGGCTGAATTGGTACTCGACAACCGCCGCGAACAGTGAGGAGCGCTGGCGGAAGATCAGCTGCTTTTGTTCCAGACTTTGCAAGGTTTCGGTGATGGCGCCAGGGGTGGGAACGGCCGTTATCGCCTCCTGCACCATCCCATCCCAAAAATGCGGCCCGGCGAGCGCCGCCACTCCCAGCACCGTCTGCTCAAACTCAGACAAACGAGCCAGTCGCGCCGCAAACAGCGCCTCCAGCGTCTCCGGCAGAACAACCTCCCCCAGCAAGCTCAGATTGACGTGCCAGGAGTCACCACTTGGCATGATCACGCCGCTGTCATACAACAGCCGGACCATCTGCTCCGCGTATAACGGATTACCTTTCGCTCCGTACACCACCAGGTCAATCAACCGGGTTGGGGCATTGGGCACATCTTCCAACAGTTGGCTGACCAGGTGACGGGCGTCAATTGGTGTCAGGGAGGATAGATTCACCAGGGCGATGGGGTTGAATGGCGTGGTGGCGCGCCAGGACGGCCGTTCTTCTAGCAAAGAGGGGCGCGCCAGACAAACCACCAACAGCGGCAGGTCCGGGCAATGGGCCAGCAAATAATCAATCAGATCGAGCGAGGCGGCATCGGCCCAATGACCATCTTCCACCAGCCAGACCAACGGCGGGCAGGTATCCGCCAGATCGGTGAAGAAGCGGGCCAGGTCGCTGCGGGCGTAAGCTATCAGGCGTTCCGGCTCTTCCCGCAAATCCCGCAAATAGGGGCTGTCGGTGAAATCAAAGCCAAGCAGATAGCCCATGACGTGCGCCTGCTCGCGGGCGCTGATCCGGTCGGCGCGAGCTATCTTCTGCACGCCGCGCACAAATTTTTCCCGGCTAACGGCGGCGCTGCTGCGCCGATGGATGTCGAAAAACTGGCGGAAGAAGTCGCGCATCAGAGCGTAGGGTTGGGTCTGTCCGGCCGGGCTGGCTTGAGAACGCAACAGGCAGCCGCGCACCGGCAGCAGTTCCAACCAGCGCTCAAACTCGGCAAAAAGTTGGGACTTGCCCAACCCAGCCGGGCCATTGACGACGATGACCTGCATGACACTGTTGTCCAGGCTCTCTTGCAGGCCAAATTGCAGCCTTTCCAGTTCGGCAACGCGGTTGAGAAAACGGCCGTCTGGCCCTATCGCCCCCCATCTGTCACGGCGAAAGGCGCGCCCTTTCTCCTGCTGCACCGCGTAGACGGGCAGCGGCTCGCTCCGCCCTGGGAAGGGGAGAGATGGCTGCTCTATTGCGGTAAAGCGATTGTACACCTGACGGTACACGTCATAAGAGATCAGCACGCCACCAACAGGGGCCGCCTGTTCCAGCTGTTCAACCAGGGCGATGGTCTCGCCAACGGCCGTTGCCCCGCTGCTCCCTCCTACCCTGGTCAACACAACCGGACCAGCGTGGACGCCGATACGCATTTGCAATTCGCGGCTAACACCGCGCCGGTTCAGGGGACCAGTATCCCCTCGTCCCAGGTTCGCCTCATTAAAGAGCGACAATTCCAACTGCATGTCCAAAGCCGCCAGAATTGCCCGCTCCACGTCATCTTCCTGCGCCTGGGGCAGGCCAAACAACGCGATTAAGCCGTCGCCCGTGTGTTTATCAATCACCCCGCCCCAGGCTCGCACCACGTTGTCGAAGCGCAGCCAGAGCGCATCCACCAGATCGCCCACTTGCTCGGCGTCCATGTTGGCCGACAGGGCCGTAAAGCCGGAGAGGTCCGCCTGGAGTACGGCTAGGCAATCGTGGTTTTCCGCAGCGCGGGCAGTGTCCGCCCCCGTTTCCGCCAGCGCGTGCAGCTTCTCCTGAAGAGCAAGAACGGCCGTTTCCACCACCTCATCGCCCAACACAAGGTGATGTGAACGTAGGGCCGCAATGGCTTGCTCTAAAATCTGGCGATCAATCACGATGGTGTCATCTTTTCAGCAAACAAGGCCACGTTTTAGCCGGCGCAAGAACCGACAAAGGCAAATTATACCCCTGAACAACGAGAAAAACGACCACCACAGCAGCCCAGGCCACCATACTCTTGCCGACTTCCCAACTTCCCACTATACTGCCCTCCGCTGCAAAACAACCAACTACTGGACTCTGGCGAAAATCATATTTCAGTCGAGTGTAGGGACAGGTTTCAAACCTGTCCCTACCAGAGGCGAATTTAAAAAACGCCAGAGTCCAGCAACTACAAGACTACAAGACTACAAGACTACAAGACCACGAGACCACTCGACCACGAGACCACTCGACTACAAGACTACCTCTCATGCGCCTGAAACGACTCACCCTACAAGGCTACAAAACCTTCGCCAGCAAAACCGAATTCATCTTCGACGAAGGCATCTCCGCCATCGTCGGGCCAAACGGCAGCGGCAAAAGCAACGTCGCCGACGCCCTGCGCTGGGTGCTGGGCGAACAAAGCTACGGCGCCCTGCGCGGCAAACGGACCACCGACATGATCTTCGCCGGCAGCCAGACCCGCCCCCGCGCCGGCATGGCCCAGGCCATCCTCACCCTGGACAACAGCGACGGCTGGCTGCCGATAGATTACACCGAAGTGGAAATCGGCCGCCGCGCCTACCGCTCTGGCGAAAACGAATACATCCTCAACGGCCAAAAAGTGCGCCTCAAAGACATCGCCGACCTGCTGGCTACCAGCGGCCTGGCCGAACGGACCTACACCATCATCGGCCAGGGGTTGGTAGACCAGGCGCTCTCCCTGCGGGCCGAAGAGCGCCGCGCCCTGTTCGAGGAAGCGGCGGGCATCAACCATTACAAAGCGCGACGCGCCGAAACCCTGCGTCGCCTCACCGAGACTCAGCACAATTTAGAGCGCGTCCACGACATCCTGGCGGAGATTGGGCCGCGCCTGAACAGCCTCAAGCGGCAGGCGACCCGCGCCCGCAACTACGAACAGATCGCCGCCGACCTCCATCACCTGCTGCGCCTCTGGTATGGCTACAAATGGGAGCAGGCGAAGCGGGATTTGCGCCTGGCGCGGGAAGCGGCTGGCGCGGCCGAGACGACCTGGCGCGCCGCCCGGACCCATCTGGCCGCCCAACAAGACCAGATTGATGGGCTGCGCCGCCAGATCAACCAGTTGCAGGAGCAAACGGCCGTTACCCGCAGCCAACGCGACACCATCCGCGACCAACTGGAAAAAGCGCGGCGACAAGTCGCCATCCTCCAAGAACGGCAAGAATCGCTCACCCGCCAGTTGGCCGACGTGGAGCAAGAACTGCCCGAAGTGACGGCGCAGCAAGTCCGCGCCCAGACGGAGCTAACCGCCGCCACCGACGAACTGGCGGCGGCCCAGGCCGACTTAGCCGCCCACCAGACGGAACTGCGCCAGTTCAACGCCACCTTCCAGCAGCAGCAGGCGGCCATCAGCCAGTGGCAGCAAAAGCTGCGGCAGGCGGAGCAGACGCAGCGCGAGAAGCAAAACAGTCTGGCCCAGGCCGAAGGGCAATTGGCCCAATTGCAAGAGCGGCTGCGGGAGCAAACGGCCGTTACCACCACCACCGCCGACAAAGAGCTGGCCGACCTGGCCGCGCAGGCAGAGAAGTTAACGGCCGTTCTCCAATCCGCCCAACAACGCGCCGACGACCTGGCCAAAAGCCGGAGCGCGGCGGCCGAGACGCGGCAAAAGCTCATCGGCGAGTTGAAGGGGTTGCGCCGCGCCCTGCAAGAACAGCAAAGCGACCTCAACCGACGGCGCAACAATCTGGCCCGCCTGGAAGCTCGCGCCGACCTGCTCGACCAGATGCGCCACAAAGAGAGCAGCATCGGCGGTGGGGCGCGGGTGATGGGGCAGCTCGCCAGCTTCCTCACCATCCCGGCGGCCTACGAAACGGCCGTTGCCGCCGCCCTCGCCGACCGGCTGGCGACCCTGATTTTGCCCGACACGGACAACCTGTGGCGGCTCCTTGCCCAAAACGAGGGGCAGGCGCTGGCCGCCATCGCCCTGGACAATACGCAGCCGTTGGAGTGGCCGGAGTTAAAGGGGGAAACGGCCGTTATCGGCCGCGCCAGCGAATTGGTGAGCTACAACCCGGCCATTAAACCGGCCGTCGAACTGCTGCTGGGGCCGGTCCTGCTGGTGAAAGAGGCCCAAGCCGCCTACCGGCTGGCCAAACAATTGCCGCCGGGCGCGTTGGCCGTCACCCCAGAGGGCTTCATCGCCCACGCCGGGGGGCTGGTGGAGCGCGGCGGGCAGAACAGCCAGAGCAGCCTGCTGGCCCGCGAAGCGGAATGGCGCGCTGCCCGCGCCGAGAGCGAAAAACTCAAGGCGGAGTTGGATGAACTGGAGGAGGAGATGGCGGGGCGGCAAACGGCCGTTGACGCCAAGCAAACCGAAACCGACCAACTGCAACACGAGGAGCGCCGCCTGGCCAATCTGCACAATGAGGCGAGCCAACGGCTGAGCCAGGCGGGGCGGGAGTTGGACCGGGTGAAGCAGCAGCAGAGCTTCCTCCAACGGCAGCAGGCGACCCGCGAGCAGGAGACGACCCGGCTGCGCGAACGGATCGCGTCGCTGCAAAAGCAGATTGGGGAGATGGGGGAAACGGCCGTTACCCTGGAGCAATCGGTCCAGACGGCCCGCGCCGAACTGGCCGCCCTGCCCATCGCCGAGGCGCAGCAGCAGCGGCAGACCGTCCAGCAGCAAATCAACGCCGCCCAGACCATCGTCGCCGGGCGGCAGGCGGTGGTGGACAGCCGCCGCGCTACCTTGCAGCAGGTGGAGCGGCAATTGGCCCGCTTGCAGGAGCGACTCGCCTCGCTGCGCCGCCAGCAGAGCCAGATGAGCCTGAGCGACGAGGAGAAGGAGTTGCTGGCTTTGCAGGCAAAGGCGGCCGAGTTGGATGAGGCGTTGGCCCCCTTGCAGACCCAGTTGGCGGAGCG